>NZ_FPLG01000118.1:0-51532 GCF_900120065.1 Moritella viscosa | reverse complement strand
TTAAGGTTGAGTTGCGTCGGCGGTTGTAGGGTTAGTTGCTGGAGCCGTTACAGGTTTAGTTACTGCAGCCGTTACAGGTTTAGTTACTTCAGCCGTTACAGGTTTAGTTACTTCAGCCGTTACAGGTTTAGTTACTTCAGCCGTTACAGGTTTAGCTACTTCAGCCGTTACAGGCTTAGTTACTTCAGTTGTAACGGACTTAGCTGTTTCAGCTTTTGCTACATCGTTAGTTTTAGCATTTTTAGGGCCGCGACGAGTGCGTTTAGCCGATTGCGTATTTACATCAGACTTGGACGTCTTTGAAACATTAGCTGTTGCAGGTGTTTGTTCTAATTCTGCAGATACTTTTTGTTCATTGTTAACACGTACTTTTTTACGCATATTTCGGCGTTGGCGACGTTCGGCTAAAACAGCTTGATTTTGTGAGCTGCTTTCCTCTTTCGCATTTTTAGTCTGTGTAGGCAACTTTTCTTGATTGTGAGTTTTTTGTTTTTCATCTAACTTCTTATGCTGTTTAGGTTCAACATTGACTTTTTTATTAGCGTCTTGTTGTTTGTTCTCAACATTATCAGGAGTTCGAGGTTTACGATTTCGACGAGTACGTGGTTTACGAGGCTCATCATTATGACGGTTGTTCGATGTTTTTTCTGTTACCGTCTTTTTAGGTGTTTCTTTAACTGTCTCTTTTACGACAACTTTTTCGTCGTTACTGAAGAACTCAGAAATTGCTTTACCAATACGGCTAAATACAGATTCTTTTTCTACTACAGGCTTCACTGCTTTAGCTTGAGTAGATGCTTTAGGTTTTGCACTTTGCGTTACTTTTTTAACTGCTTGAGTTGGTTTACTTGTTTTCTCTTCAAGTGTGTTAATTTGCTTCACAAGAGGTTGAACTGTTTCGTTATTTACTTTTGGTTCATAACGAGTGAATTCACGTGATTGTGTCAGTTCAGTGCTCGATAATTCTGAGTTATCGTCATCAGCTTTAACACGAGAAACTTCAAAATGAGGTGTTTGTAAGTTCTCATTTGGAATGATAAAGCTTTTAACTTTATAACGTTTCTCTAAACGTAGGATTGAGTTACGTTTTTCATTTAATAGGTAAGCAGCAACTGGAACAGGTACTTGCGCTACGATGTGATTTGTATTCTCTTTTAGAGACTCTTCTTCGATTAAACGTAGAATAGACAGTGCTAAAGATTCATTATCACGGATCGTACCTTGACCATTACAGCGAGGGCAAACATGCGTACTTGACTCACCCAGAGAAGGACGGATACGTTGACGAGACATTTCCATTAGACCAAATCGAGAGATACGACCTAATTGAATTCGTGCTCGATCTTGTCGTACTGCGTCACGTAAACAGTTTTCAACTTCACGTTGGTTTTTAACTGGGCCCATATCGATAAAATCGATAACAACAAGGCCACCAAGATCTCGTAGGCGTAGTTGACGAGCAACTTCATCTGCGGCTTCTAAGTTAGTATTTAATGCCGTTTCTTCAATATCACCACCGCGTGTTGCACGTGCAGAGTTAATATCAATTGATGTTAATGCTTCAGTTGGGTCAATAACAATTGAACCGCCTGAAGGTAGACGAACTTCGCGTTGAAAAGCTGATTCGATTTGAGTTTCAATTTGGTAGTGATTGAATAAAGGCACATCACCTTGATACAATTTAATACGGTCGATAAAGTCCGGGCGTATTAATTTGATGCGGCTTTTAGCTTCTTCAAATGCTTTTGGATGATCAATGAGTATTTCACCAATATCTCGACGAAGATAATCACGAATAGCACGCGCTATCACGTTACTTTCTTGATGTATTAAGAAAGTACCTTGTCGATCTTTTGCGCTATCTTGAATTGCTTGCCAGTGATTTAAAAGTACTTTAAGGTCCCAATCTAGCTCTTCTGCAGATTTACCTACGCCAGCAGTACGAACAATGAGTCCCATGCCTTCTGGTAATTCTAACGTAGCAAGCGCAGATTTGAGTTCAGTACGCTCATCACCTTCGATACGACGTGAAATACCGCCTGCACGAGGATTGTTTGGCATCAGAACAAGATAACTACCAGCTAAACTGATGAAGGTTGTTAATGCAGCACCTTTGTTACCACGTTCTTCTTTTTCGATCTGAACAATTACTTCTGTACCTTCTGCAACAACATCTTTAATGCTTGGACGTCCACGTTGCTTACCAGTACCTTGTTTGAAGTAAGTGCGAGAGATTTCTTTAAGAGGAAGGAAACCGTGGCGGTCTGCACCGTAATCAACAAAAGCAGCTTCTAAGCTTGGTTCTACACGGGTAATTTTACCTTTATAGATATTCGCTTTCTTTTGTTCATGGCCAGGGCTTTCAATATCTAGATCATAAAGGCGTTGCCCATCAACTAGCGCAACGCGCAACTCTTCTTTTTGAGTTGCATTAATTAACATTCTTTTCATTTTTTTATGTTACTTATAAATTAATTTTCATGCTTGGATAAATTAGTTAGACGTACATCAGGCCTTGTGTCTGTAGATAATCAACCTCTCGGCTGTTTAAATTAAGGCGCTGTTAGATGCTCTAATTGTGATTAAGTGTCTTACGATTATTTCTGCACTTATTAGATTCCATCGATAACTAACGTGTATAATTGCATTCGAAAAGGTGTCTTATATAGAAGTTGAATTGTGGGAGGTGGTATCCAGCTGGATAAATGAAACTCCCTATCAACGTACACCTTATATACAAAATGTATGCTAAAAATCCGCAGCAAGAATAACAGCATCCTGGTTATTCTGAAATTATTGGTATAAATAAATGATTATTTACCCCAATAGCAGATATACTAAAGCCATTATCATTCTTGGCTGTATTTTTTTAGCAGTACAGAGGGTATTATCCCACTGCCTGCATTAATATAGCAAGTTAACTTTCCATTCAATTTAGAAATTCTTTTCAAATTGATACTTATACGCATTTTGAGCTAGACAATAAAATAATTATGACCGATAAAATTTCACCGAAAGTAGAATTTGTAACCATTACTGAAGATTATCAAGGACAGCGAATTGATAACTTTTTACGCACCAAGTTAAAAGGTGTGCCAAAAAGTATGATTTACCGCATCATACGTAAAGGTGAGGTGAGAGTTAACAAGGGTAGAATTAAACCTGAGTATAAATTACAGCCTGAAGATATTGTTCGTGTGCCACCAGTGCGTGTTTCTGAAACCGAAGCAATCTCACCGTCTGCAAATTTAGATTCGGTACGAGCGCTTGAATCTCAAATTATTTATGAAGATGACTACTTAATTGTCATCAACAAACCATCTGGAATGGCTGTTCACGGTGGTAGTGGGTTAAGCTTTGGTTTAATCGAAGGTTTACGTGCTATCCGACCTGATAGTCGATATCTTGAATTGGTGCATCGTTTAGATCGTGATACGTCAGGTTGCCTATTAGTTGCTAAAAAACGTAGTACGCTAAAAGCACTACATGAGCAATTACGTTTAAAAACCATGCAAAAAGATTATCAAGCACTTGTTGCAGGCGCATGGCCACGTAGTACAAAAGTGGTGAATGCACCGTTGTTAAAGAATACAGTAAGCTCGGGCGAACGTATTGTACGTGTTGATGAAGAAGGTAAACAATCTCAGACTCGTTTTAAAATCATTCAACGCTATGAACACGGCACATTGATACAAGCGAGTCCAATTACTGGTCGAACACACCAAATTCGTGTACATACTTTACATGCTGGTCATCCAATTGCTTGTGATGATAAATATGGCGATAAAGATTTTACTAAACACATGAACGGTTTGGGCTTAAAACGTCTATTTTTACATGCCGCACGCTTAAAATTCTTTAATCCGGGCACAGAAGAAACACAAGAAGTTGAGGCGCCACTCGATATGGCACTAGTAAGAGCACTGGAAAAATTGAAAAAGTGCTAATAAATCGATAATTAAGCCATATGTCGAAAGCCCGCATTGATCTAATGTGGGCTTTTTTATTTGTATGCGCTTATAAAAAACTATTCAGCTAAAACGTCGTATCCTTGCTCTTGCAAAATTTCAACTAAACTAATGAGTGGTAATCCGATTAAAGTATTTGGATCCTTGCCTTCTAATTTAGAAAATAATGCGATACCAAGACCTTCACACATAAAACTTCCGGCACAATTATACGGTTTTTCGGTTTCAAGATAGTAACGAATTTGGCTGTCAGTTAACGTCCTAAAATGAACAATGAAGCGTTCAACTATCGTATCTGTACGACCCGTACATTGATTTACAACAGAAAGCCCTGTGTAAAAAGTTATATTTTGTGCAGAAACGGCAGATAATTGTGCAAAAGCTGTTTCAAAATTGCCTGGTTTACCTATTATTTTGTTATTAATGACACAAACCTGATCCGATCCGATAGATATTGAGTTACTATACTCTCGACTGGCAGCTTGAGCTTTTTCTAGTGCTAGGCGTGATACAAGAATTTCAGCCGTTTCGTTTGGCTTTTCGGTTTCATCGACTTTTGGGTTGAAGGTGTCGAAAGGGCAGTTTAGTTTTTCTAAGATCTGTTTACGGAATGGGGATGTTGAAGCAAGGATCAGTTTAGGTCTCATGGTTTATCTATCATCAATTATTTAATTATTTGGTGATTTTAACGACAAGTGACCTATTTTTGTAGGAAAAATTGATTTTTTTTCATTTTCCTTTTGACTCTAACATGATGAATCTATATTATCCGCAACCTATGAAAAAGGTAAAACTACCAGTAACTGTTGATCCTTATCGTACCGCTCAACAAAGATTGGACTTTAACACTAGTGTTGAAGCTCGTCTGTTGAAACGTATTACGGATGCAACGGCAGGTGAACCAAGTGATGCTGAGGTATCAATTTCGTTCAGTAAAGACAGTCAAGGTCTTATAGTGATACAGGGTAGCGTATCACTAACCGTTAACCTTGAATGTCAGCGCTGTGGCGGAATATTTAAGCAAGCTTGTGAAACCGAATTTAGATATAGTCCTGTGAAAAATGATTCTCAGGCCGAAGATCTGCCAGATGCTTATGAGCCCATTGAATTGGACGCAAATGGCGAAGTTAATCCGATTTCATTCATTGAAGATGAAGTGATTATCAATTTACCTCTGGTTGCTTTGCACTCAGAGGAGGATTGTTCAGTGAATCCCAATGAAATGAGTTTTGGTGAAATCGAGCCTGCTGATGAGCAGCCCAACCCATTTGCAGCTTTATCTGAATTAAAGCGCAAGTAATTAGGAGTATAGGTCAATGGCCGTACAAAAAAGTAAAGTAACTCGTTCACGCCGTGGTCAACGTCGTTCACATGACGCTCTAACTGCAGCAGCTACAACTGTTGACGTGACTTCAGGTGAAACTCACCTACGTCACAATGTAACAGCTGATGGTTACTACAAAGGCGTTAAAGTAATTAACAAATAAGTTATATTACTTTGCCTAATCTAACAATTGCGTTAGATGCCATGGGGGGCGATTTCGGCCCCCATGTCACTATCCCCGCCGCAATAAATATACTTAAAAAGTATAAACATCTCTCTATTTACCTTGTCGGTAACGAAGCTGAAATAACCCCTTTATTACAGCAAACTTCTACGTCTATTACATCTCGTTGTACAATTATTCCTAGTTTCGATGATATACCCATGGATCTTGCCCCTGCGCTATCACTGCGTAATTTTAAGCAGTCCTCTATGCGTATGGCATTGAACCTTGTCCGTGAAGGTAAGGCGCAAGCTTGTGTGAGCGCTGGAAATACCGGTGCATTAATGGTGCTTTCACGACATTTACTGAAAGTGCTGCCTTTTGTCGACAGACCTGCATTAGTTTCTGCGCTACCTTCTATGACGAAACAACCTGTATATATGCTCGATTTGGGTGTGAATGTAAGTTGTGATGCCGATGCATTATTTCAATTTGCATTAATGGGTACTGCGCTTGCAGAACATGTTGGTAATATACCGAACCCAAGAGTTGCTTTACTTAATGTCGGCCAAGAGGATATTAAAGGTAATGACCTAGTTAAGCGAGCTGCGCAATTACTGTCTGACCACCAAAGCTTAAATTATATTGGTTTTATTGAAGGCAATGATATTTTTTCTGGTAAAGCAGACGTCATTGTATGCGATGGTTTTACTGGTAATGTCGCGCTTAAAACAAGTGAAGGTGTTGTGGACTTGGTTATTTCTCAACTCACATCTGTATCAAATAAGAACATATTTACTAAATTGTTATCATTATTGGTCAAACCACTAATAATGAACAGTCTAAGACGTTTGAAACCCGACCAGTATAACGGAGCAACTTTGTTAGGATTGCCGGGTATTGTAATTAAGAGTCATGGTAATGCTGAGCAGGTTGCCTTTGAATTTGCAATTGAACAGGCCGTAAAAGAAGTTGAAAGTGGATTAGTCGATAAAATATCCACAAGTCTTGATGTTATTGATTAAGATTAAATTTAACTCACTTTATTAGTCTTTTCTCTTGAAAAATTCCATCGTTATCCTCATATTACTTTCTAGTTAGATAAGTTCATTCTCAAATTGATACATGAATCTTTATTAATTTTTTATAGGTAATTTATGTCAAAATATGCAGTAGTATTCCCAGGTCAGGGATCACAAACAATTGGTATGCTTGCAGATCTTGCTTGCGATCATTCTGTTGTAGAGCAGACGTTTTTACAAGCAAGTGAAGTGCTTGGCTATGACCTATGGGATTTAGTGCAAAACGGAACTACTGAAGATCTAAGCCAAACTCATATCACGCAACCTGCATTATTGGCTACCTCTGTTGCTTTGTGGCGAATCGCCTCTGCGAAAGAAAGCTTTAAGCCTTCATTAGTTGCTGGTCATAGTTTAGGCGAGTACTCAGCATTAGTATGTGCTGGTGTGATTAAATTCGAAGACGCGATTGCACTTGTTGAATTACGTGGACAATTGATGCAACAAGCCGTACCACAAGGTATTGGCGCAATGGCTGCGGTTATTGGTCTAGATAATGATGCGACGGTTGCAGCTTGTGAGAAAGCCGCAGAAGGCGAAGTTGTTTCGGCTGTAAACTTTAATTCTCCAGGTCAGGTTGTGATTGCAGGTAATAAAGCTGCAGTTTCGCGTGCTTCTGAGTTATGTGTTGAAGCGGGGGCTCGACGTGTAATGCCTTTACCAGTAAGTGTGCCTTCTCATTGCTCGTTAATGAAACCTGCAGCGGATGAATTAAAAATCGCATTAGAACAAGTTACTTTTAATACACCTGTCATTAAGTTGATTAATAATGTTGATGTAGCGTCACCAACAGATGCAGATAGCATTAAAGATGCGCTTATTCGTCAACTTTATATGCCAGTACGCTGGACTGAAGTGATAGAAGCTATGGCGAAAGAAGAAATTACAGCGTTATATGAATTCGGTCCTGGTAAAGTACTTACAGGCCTTGTTAAGCGTATTGATAAAACGATTAAAGGTAGTGCAGTAAATAATCAAGCAACAATTGCTGATTTTGCATAATAGTAGGAATAAATAAATGAGTTTTTCAAGTAAAACAGTACTCGTAACGGGCGCAAGCCGTGGTATTGGTCGCGCAATCGCGGAACATTTTGCAAAGTTAGGTGCCCAAGTTATTGGTACTGCAACTTCTGCACAAGGTGCTGAGCGTATTGGCGCTTATTTAGGGGATGCAGGTTTTGGTCTGGAACTAAATGTGACAAATCAAGATTCAGTCGATGCATTATATGCTGAGATCAAAACCCGTGTTGGGCACATTGATATTTTGGTGAATAATGCCGGTATTACAGCAGATAATATTTTCTTACGTATGAAAGAAGATGAATGGTGCAATGTTATTGACACTAACTTGACCTCTTTATACCGTTTATGTAAGCCTTGCTTACGTGGCATGATGAAGCAACGTTTTGGTCGTATTATAAACATTGGTTCTGTTGTTGGATCAACTGGTAACGGTGGCCAAGCAAATTATGCAGCGGCTAAGTCTGGTTTACTAGGTTTTACTAAGTCACTTGCAAGTGAAATTGCATCACGTGGTATCACTGTGAACGCGGTTGCACCTGGTTTTATCGAAACTGATATGACAAGTGAATTATCTGAAGAACAAAAACAAACAATATTAGCTCAAGTACCAACCAATCGTCTTGGGAGTACTGTTGAGATAGCGGAAACTGTTGGATTTTTAGCATCTGATGGTGCAAGCTATATCACGGGTGAGACTATCCATGTAAATGGCGGAATGTATATGGCATAGCCATTTATATTTGATTTTGTTTATAAATTTGCGAGCTTTTTCACCATTCGTGGTTTGACCACCAAGTTAAGGGTTGCAAGTTTATGAGTAATCAATAAACTACTAATCAAAAGCTTTATATTTTTTAAAGGAAAAGTAAAACATGAGTAACTACGAAGAACGCGTAAAAAAAATCATTATCGAACAACTTGGTGTTAAAGAAGAAGAAGTTAAAAACGAAGCTTCTTTTGTTGATGACCTAGGTGCAGATTCTCTAGATACAGTTGAACTAGTTATGGCTCTAGAAGAAGAATTCGATACTGATATTCCAGACGATGAAGCAGAGAAAATTACTACTGTTCAAGCTGCAATCGACTTCGTTGTTTCTAGCGCTGAATAATTCAGCTGATTAGTTTCTCGATGAGAGATAATCAAAATAAAGTTGTTTTGATAATGACTTTATAAATATATAAAAGCGGTCGCAAGACCGCTTTTTTTTTGCCTATTTGGAGAACGAGTGTGGCTAATAGAAGAGTTGTAATTACAGGATTAGGTATTGTTTCACCGGTTGGTAACTCTGTTACAACTTCATGGGAAGCAATTAAATCTGGTACCAGCGGCATTGAAAATATTGAGCACTTTGATACCACTAATTTTTCAACAAAGTTTGCTGGCTTGGTTAATGATTTTGATGCTGAAGCGGTTGGTCTCAACCGTAAAGACTGCCGTAAAATGGATTTATTTATCCAATACGGGATCGTAGCAGCAGAGCAAGCAATTAAAGATTCAGGGTTAGTTGTTACTGAACAAAATGCAACCCGAGTAGGTACTGCTATTGGTTCAGGTATCGGTGGGCTTGGTCTGATTGAGCAAAATGTGAATAATTTTGCTAAAGGTGGGGCACGTAAAGTAAGTCCATTTTTTGTACCGTCAACGATAGTTAATATGGTTGCTGGGCATGTGTCTATCCGTAACAATCTGAAAGGTCCAAACATTGCTATTGCAACGGCTTGTACTTCAGGGACGCACTGTATTGGTCAATCTGCACGTATGATTGCATATGGCGATGCCGATGTAATGGTTGCCGGTGGTGCAGAAAAAGCATCAACAGAAATGGGCATGGCGGGCTTTGGTTCTGCTAAAGCATTATCAACGCGTAATGATGACCCACAAAAAGCAAGTCGTCCTTGGGATAAAGACCGAGATGGTTTTGTGCTTGGCGATGGTGCGGGTATTTTAGTGCTGGAAGAATATGAGCATGCAGTAGCACGCGGTGCTACTATCCATGCTGAATTAGTCGGCTTCGGCATGAGCGGTGATGCATTTCATATGACGTCACCTCCTGAAAACGGTGCCGGTGCTGCACTTTCAATGAATAATGCTATCGCTGATGCTGGGATCGA
Source organism: Moritella viscosa (assembly GCF_900120065.1). Taxonomy (NCBI): domain Bacteria; kingdom Pseudomonadati; phylum Pseudomonadota; class Gammaproteobacteria; order Alteromonadales; family Moritellaceae; genus Moritella; species Moritella viscosa. The sequence goes on along the minus strand of NZ_FPLG01000118.1, from coordinate 41,863 downwards.
CGCAAGTGAAGTTGGTTATGTCAATGCACATGGCACATCAACACCTGCTGGCGATAAAGCTGAAACAGCCGCGGTTAAATCTGTTTTTGGCGAGCATGCTTATAAACTTGCAGTTAGCTCCACAAAATCAATGACTGGCCACCTTTTGGGTGCCGCTGGTGCAATTGAAGCCATCTTTACAATTCTTGCTTTAAAAGATCAAATATTACCCCCAACAATCAACTTGGAAAATCCGAGTGAAGGTTGTGATCTAGATTATGTAACTGATGGTGCTCGTGCTGTAAGTATGCAATACGCTTTATCAAACTCATTTGGTTTTGGTGGGACGAACGGTTCGCTATTATTTAAAAAAGCGGACTAATATATCAACATTATAACACTAAGCATTTAATTATTCATTTTTGTATACCGAACATAATAAATAAGTGTTTTTTGTTATTTGATACATGCAAGGTGATTAAACGCACCTTGCATGTATCAAACAATTTTTCATTGGTGTAAAATGTGTGCTGAATTTAATTTATGCATCGAGTTATGAAAAAGATAATTACTGCTATTTCCTTACTGTTTACTATTCTATTGATTGCAGGTGTACTTTTCTATTCACGCTATCAATCATTTGTGTCCGCTGAACGTGTACAAACAGATCATATCCTCACTGTATCTTCGGGTGATACCGCACAACTAATTGCTAATAAAATGATTTTGGAGAATAACTTCGAATCCAAAGTTTTTTTACGTATCTTTTTTAAACAAAATCCAGATATTATCCATATTAAACTCGGTTCGTATAAAGTAGCTGCGGGTTGGAATTTCCAAACATTATTCGAACACCTTGTGTCTGGGGGGGAATTCCAGCATAAAATCACCTTTATCGAAGGATCAACATTTAAAGAATGGCGCAAGCAGTTTACAAAAGCAGCGGGTATTATTGATGATACGGCTGACTTATCTGAAATAGAATTAGCACAGTTATTACAAATCGAAAACACAAAGCTTGAAGGCTTGATGCTGCCGGAGACTTATTTTTATCCGGAAGGAACGCTAGTCTCTGCGCTATATTTAAAATCACATAAAAAACTAAAAACTTATTTAAATTCAGCGTGGGAGAAAAGAGATAAAAACCTACCGTTAAAAACACCTTACGAAGCGCTGATTCTTGCCTCTATCATAGAGAAAGAAACTGGATTAGAAAGCGAAAGAACGACTGTATCGTCCGTGTTTATTAATCGATTAAATAGACGTATGCGTTTACAGACTGACCCAACCGTTATTTATGGTATGGGTGATGACTATAAAGGTAATATCCGTCGTAAACATCTACGTCAAAAAACAGCTTATAACACATATGTGATTAGAGGTTTACCGCCTACACCGATTGCAATGGTTGGTAAAACGTCTATTGATGCAGCACTACATCCAGCCAAAACAAGCTATTTATATTTTGTTGCCAGTGGTAATGGTGGTCATTATTTTTCAAAGAATTTAAAAGAACACAATCGTGCGGTTCGTAAATACATTTTAAAGAAATAAATTGAAGAGAGTTATTGTGCAAGCAAAATTTTTAGTAATCGAAGGCCTTGAAGGCGCAGGTAAAAGTACGGCTGTAAGTACCGTTATTAATTGGCTAGCGGAGCAGGGGATCACAGACGTGATCACCACGCGTGAACCCGGTGGAACAAAACTTGCTGAAAAGATGCGTGCCATCGTTAAAGAAGTGAATACCGAAGAACCACTGACTAAGTCAGCAGAACTTATGTTGATGTATGCAGCACGTGCACAATTAGTTGAAAATGTCATTAAACCAGCCTTGGCAAAAGGGCAATGGGTTGTTGGTGACCGTCATGATTTATCTTCTATCGCCTATCAAGGTGGTGGTCGTGGTTTTGATATTACGGTGTTGAATACACTGCGTCAGGTTGCTATTGGCGACTTTAAACCAGACGTGACTTTATTGTTAGATATCGATCCTGCTGTTGGTTTACAACGTGCTCAAGTACGAGGTGAATTAGATCGTATTGAATTAGAGCAGTTATCTTTTTTCCAACGTATTGGTGCTAAATACAAAGAACTTGCCGAAGCGGATGACAGTATTTACTGTGTTGACGCTGGCCAGAATATTGATAATGTTCAAGCCCAGATCCGTGAAGTGCTATCTGCGAATGTCGATTGCCATAACAAAAATGTTGATTAATTAGATGTTATATCCTTGGTTATTACCTCATTGGGAAAAACAGCAAATGCAAATGACAGCTGGTCGTTTGCATCATGCCCTGTTTATTACCAGTGCGAGCGGTATGGGCAAATTGTCATATGCGCAGACACTTGCTCAAACATTATTATGTAAAGAGCCTATTGGTTGGGAACCTTGCCACCAATGCCATCCTTGTCAATTATTCGAGACAAGTGTACATCCTGATTATTATCTGGTTTCAACTGAATCAGGTAAAGTGATTGGCGTTGATCAAATAAGACATATTAGTCAGAAATTAAATGAGTATTCACAGCTTGCTGGTAACAAAGTCGTTATTATCGAGCATGCTGAAAGTTTTAATTTAGCTTCTGCTAATGCATTACTTAAAACACTAGAAGAGCCAAGTAATGGTAGCTACATCATTTTGTTGGCTGAAAATAAGTCACAAGTGTTACCGACAATTTATAGCCGTTGTCAAAAGCTGCACCTTCCCGCGCCACCAGAGCAGGAAACACTTTTATGGCTACAGCAGCAATTTCCGATTGAGACCCCAACATTGACTGCTATCCGTATTAATCATGGGGCGCCTTTGCATACACTAAGTTATTTGAACAATGGTGATGATGGTTTGCGTCAAGAAATATTCTCGAATATAGCGTTGTTAACACAACAGCCTGCTGCGATTACACGATTGTGTGAGATCATTACAGACCGTACATTAGAGAAGCTATCTTGGTTACAATTTATCTTACTTGATTTACAGAAAGTGAATCGGGGGGTAGGTGTTGATTATATTGTCAATACAGATCAGCTTGAGTGGTTAACACATTTCTCAACGCAGTTATCACAAGAAAAAATTACTCAACTACAATCAGAATTGACTGAACTTCGCCAGTTATTAATGCAAAATAATAATTTAACGGCTGAAACATTGGTTCTGTCATTTTTAATTAAACTAAAAAGATTCATAAATTAATATGTTAGTAGATTCTCATTGCCATTTAGATGGCCTAAATTACGATACCATTCATACTGATCTTGCCGATGTTGTTAATAAAGCAACAGAACGTGGCGTGTCGCATTTATTAAGCGTATCAGTGACCTTACCACGCTTCAAAACTATGATTGAATTGATAGCTGAATTTGACAATATTCATGCATCATGTGGTGTCCATCCACTTAATCTTGAAGATGAATACGAAAAATCAGAGTTATTGGCATTAGCACAAAATGAAAAGGTCGTCGCTATTGGTGAGACGGGTTTAGACTATTTCTATTCACCTGAAAACAAAGATATCCAGCAAGCGTCATTTCGTAATCATATTCAAGTTGCAATTGAGCTCAATAAACCACTGATTATTCATACGCGTGGTGCTGTTGATGACACGATACGTATCTTAAAAGAAGAAGGCGCAGAAAAAATAGGTGGTGTTATCCATTGCTTTACGGAATCTGATGTAATGGCCGCAGCAGTATTAGAAATGGGATTTTATATTTCTATTTCAGGTATTGTGACGTTCAAATCAGCAAAAGATTTACAAGCAGTGGTTAAAACAATTCCGACTAATCGATTGTTAGTCGAAACAGATTCACCTTATTTAGCGCCTGTACCTTATCGTGGTAAAGAAAATCAACCCGCTTATGTTCGCGCAGTTGCCGAATTTGTTGCTGATTTACGTGGGGTAACCTTCGCTGAATTAGCGGAATCAACGACAGAGAACTACTTTAAGCTGTTTAACGCTAAAAAGTAATATCGCCCTAATATCTATACTCGTCTCTGATATAGAATCTTGACGAACTGGGTATATACAGCACTCAATTTTTGACGACTGAGTTGAGTGTGGTATTATCCACACAAATTTATGGCACTGTTTGATAACTTAATAAATTACAGTACTATCTCGATATTCGTGTGACGAACTATCGAATTCAATTATTATTTGGAGGCATTTTGGCTCACCTAGTTACCTATACATATAAAAAACAAGATAAGAAAATTCCATTTTCATACCGACAGTTCCACCATATCTATGAAGCGGCTGCTGCAGAAGAAGGCATCGATTTAACGCAATATTTGATAATGGAAAAACAAGTTGAAGATGTATCTAAAGGTACGAAAGCCGTAAGAGAATTCCGTAAAAACCATTTTACTAAATTAGGCTTTACTAACGTATGGTTTATTAAAGATGGTATTGAAGAATAACAAGTAAATAATACAGTGTTTTAACCATTTATTAGTAATTTACGAATTGTTAAAACGAAAGAATAGGTGGTCTATGAAGACCACCTATTAAAATAGCGTCAACTTAACGCTATGATAGTAACGTCAAACCAGTTGGTAAACTGTCACCAAAAATACGCTTCATTACTGTCTCATCAGAAGTTTGCACATTACGAACTAATTCTAACCAAGATTCTGATAATTTATTCTGCGTTAATTTCTCTATAACTGCATCCCTGGCCTTATCTTGAATATCCATTTCTCTGTCACCGGTTTTTCTGGCAATCATCACAGCCGCAAAAGCAATGTGTGGTTCTTTTTGCCAATTAGCTTCAAGTAATGTATTTAGCCATGTTTCAGCAATATGACGTGGAATAACATTATGTTGGCTACCATAAAATGCAACACGAGACGAGATACGACCTAATGCCCACCAGTGCAATTGTTGATTCTGTGGTTTCTTTAATTTAGCCAGTAAGTATTCACCAAACTCAATTTTCAGCGCCACTGGAATGTGCTCTAGTGAGGCGGCAAGTCGAATAATATCATCATAACTGCGCTGTTTAGCTTGGTTTATGATCTTGGCGTGTTTATTACTGTCTTCAACAAAGTAGGTCGAAATAGTGTCATATATTTCGATCTGTTGTTGTTCATTAAGACCACCAGCAATACGACGCCATAAATTCCACCAATCACTCCATGATTGTGTCGATTTGTTGTACTGAATAGCCGATTTGAATATTGGCCAAATCTGTTCCATACGCCAGTCATCAGCAGGATAGCCAAAGCCAGGACGAAGCAGGAAGCTTGTTAGTTTTAACCAATTACGTTCATGCTGCTCGGTACGGCGGCGGTTTTTAGCAAACTGTAAACACGGCGCTGCAAGTTCACGTAATAGATCTGTATCCCAGGTATCACGTTTACCTAAGCGTTTATCAAGGTCGTTACGCAGTGATTTAACTAATTTAGGATCGCTTTTTTTACTACTTGCACCGTACACAGCTTCAATTAATTTAATTGCCTCTGGCAGGTTAGGGTGACGCTGTTTAACCGCATTGGTATCTTTAGCATCATCATTGGTCGCCTTATTTGATAAGCTTGGGCGAACAGAGAACTCTAATGCCCAGCGTTGCTTACTGTTAGTTTCACTCACACATTCAAGTTGTAAAGTACCAATGCTGCTTAACTTGCAAGACAAGTACACTGACTCAAAACGTTTATGATCTTTGTGCTCTGGAATAGTAACGACAAAAGGCGGTAACGGCGTTTTACCTTTCAACTCACTCTCAAATTCTTTTTCAAACTTTTTATCAATAATGTCACCAGGTTTTAAATTGCTTTCATAGCTGGTAGTAGCAAGATTAAAACGAATGGGTTCACCGATCGTTAACGAAAACAAACGGCTATCTAAATTGATAACTTGCTCATCTTCTGTGCCTTTCGGCAATAAACAAATCGATTGCGGTTGACCTGAACGATCGGTTATTTCAATGAAGTAATTTCGTGGGCTACCACCACCAATTTTTTTCTGCTTACCCATTTTAGCAAAGCCAAATTCAACAGCGCCATATGCAACTGATAAATCAGGGTTACCATTGTGTAGCATCTGAACTTTTTGTTGCTTCCAACCTGATAATACTTTTTCAATGTGCAGTTTTACTTGTTGGCTATTAAAGATACCACCATTAACAAGCATTGCGGCTGGTACGACAGCTGTATTATAATCGTCGGCTGCGTCTACATCGTAATAAGTATGGATGAATTCGGCAATATGTTTTGAAATTGCAGGGTCCGAGGTATATGGTAAACCAAATTCTACAACCGCATTTTTTCTGTGCGTTGGTAATTCGTTAAACGCGCTATTGGGCAGGAAGCCATTAAACACCATATCGATGACTTCATTTTTAGTGAGTTCACATTTCTTAGACTGCGCAATTAACTTAGAGCCACGACCCAGCAACGTAATTGATGTGGTACTTGGTGGTTGCTCGGATAAAAATAGCTCTTTTGCTTGACGTGTCTGCTGTATTAGTTGCCCTAATGCCGCTGATTTTAAACGTTGGTCTGGTGATATTCTTGATTCGACAATATGGGCTAACGCTAAGTCGATGTTATCACCACCCAGCATTAAATGATCACCAACTGCGACACGATTTAAATTTAGCTCGCCATGATCTAATGACATTTCGATTAAGCTTAAATCCGTTGTACCACCACCGATGTCACATACAAGCATGGTTTTATCGTGTTCAATCAAATCTGTTTTAGCTTGTTTATTTCGGTGATACCAGTCATAACAAACAGCTTGTGGTTCTTCTAATAGCGTCACGTTTGTTAAGCCAACGAGATCGGCAGCGGCGAGAGTTAATGCACGGGCGGTGTCGTTAAAAGAGGCTGGAACAGTGATAGTAATATTTTGATTGGCAAGTAAGTGCTCTGGATTATGATAATTCCAAGACGCTTGAAAATGTGCAAGGTAGCTTGCACTGGCAATGACTGGCGATACTTTTTCAATGTTATCTTCAACAGCCCAAGGGAGAATGGCTGCTTGTGCATCGATACTTGGGTGAGATAACCAACTCTTGGCACTCGAAACTAAACGGCCTTTGGTCTTTGTGCCTAAATCGCGTGCCCATTGACCAACAATAACATTCGCTATTTCACCGTTAAAATTAATTTTTTTCCAAGGTAAAATACAATCAGTTGGGGCAATTTCGTTGTCATTAAAATGATAGCGGAATGAAGGGAGTAACGGTTTTCTTGCAACTTTGCCAGGACCAACCAATTGGTCAACGAGAAATACAGAAGCGCTGGCTTGATAATCATCGATATTTTTATAAGAAAGAACACTGTGGGTGGTGCCAAGATCGATGCCAATTACATATTGCGCTGTTTTAGAAACAGGTGAGGGCATTAAAAACTCCATATAATAAAACTCAGGGCAAAGTGCCCTGAGTTAAGTACACATTTATCAATATAATGACTGTGTAATGATTATGTTAGATCATGTTTATTGACGAACCGTTAATTCAATTTCCCAAGCTTCGTCGCTATCATCAGCAATCGCTTCAATTTTTAAAGTTCCCACTTCAGTCACTGTCACTGAAAGTGATACAGGAACAACATCGCCACTGTTACGGCTGCTTGTCTCGAGCGATACTTCGATATCAGGTAGTTGTTCAAGATCTTCTGGTTGCCAGAAATCAAGGTGGGTACCAACTACATCGTCACGACGTACTGTTGAACCAAAAAATTTGAATTTAACCGGTTGACCGACAACCAAACCAAATTGGTGTGTAGTTACATCAACATTTGAACCTTCTTCAAGACCAAACGGGGCAATACAAACTGCTTCAAGTGGCGGTTCGAAGCCTGGGATAGCTGGCATTGAGCTTTCAACACCAACATAGTATGAACTTGCTAAACCGCCTTTAATACGAACGCCTTTACCATGTTTCGCATAACCGTGGTAACAAGCACCATTTGCAACCGCAAGGTCTAAATCAATACCAGTTAAAAGTTTCGCTTCTTCTTCAACGTCAGCTTCAACTAACCAATCATTGATAATATCAATTAGCTTAGTGCTGATTGCATCAGATTTAAACACACCACCGTTAAATAATACTGCGGTTGGTTTGATGAAGTCACCCGCATCGGTTTCTAGTGCGTCATGCTGTTTATTCAAGAAGTGAGCAATGTGCTTCGTGATTGCCGCATCTTGTGCATACGGTAAACCAATCTGTGTTAACGCTGTTCGCGTATTTTGCTGTAGCATATCTGTCACAGTGGTTGCAGGAAAGAAACCCTCTAAGATCGTTTGGTGTACTTCATCGCGTGTTAATTCAGTTTGCATAGTGCCAGCAATTAACTTAGAACCACGACTAGGGATAACAATTGGCATTGTTTCGATGTCATTATCTGATAGCAGTTGTTCCTTAGCGTCACGACAAGCATGTGTGATCGCTTGAATTTGCCAAGGTTGTAACTGTTTACCTTCTTGCATTAATTTCATTTTTAGACGATATGCAAGGGCAAGATCCATATTATCACCGCCTAGTAGGATATGCTCACCTACGGCAATACGTGATAATGTTAAATTACCTTCAGATTCTTCAACAGAAATTAATGATAAATCCGTTGTACCACCACCGATGTCGATGACTAAAATAGTATCGCCAACATTGACTTGGTCACGCCATTCGTCACCGCATGCTTCTAACCAGCTATAAACGGCCGCTTGAGGTTCTTCAAGTAGATTTAAATGTTTAAGGTTTAAATCTTGTGCTGCTTGCGCCGTTAAGTTACGTGCAGCAGGGTCGAAAGAAGCAGGGATAGTGATTGTTACATCCTGCTCTGAAATTGGCGCATCTGGGTGTGCATCATTCCAAGCTGCAGCTAGGTGGTTTAAGTATTGGCTTGTCGCTGTTACAGGGGAGATCTTTTCAACTTCGTCAGGACTTGAGAATGGTAAGATCGCATCGTGTGGGCTGACGGTCGCATGGCTTAACCAGCTCTTGGCACTTGATACCAAGCGGATCGGGGTCTTTAAACCAAGTTGGCGTGCTACATCACCAACAAGGGCTGTATTTTCACCATCCCATGGTAATGGCGTTTGGTCTTGGCTGATCTCTTCGGCATGTGCTTGGTACACAAATGAAGGCAATTGGAATTTTTCTGTTACAGACCCCGGTGCTGATAGTTGTGGGATTGCAAACAACTGCTTAGCTGCTTGATCACTTTCGTCGGTAAGGTCGATATATGATAATACACAGTGTGTTGTACCTAAATCGATACCAATACTGTATTGTGCGGTAACTTCGCTCATAGTGCTGTCGCTCATAGTTCAACCTCTGCTGCTGCTACGATATTAGCATTGTGGCCTTGTGCCAGTTTAGGTAGGTTTACACTGCTGATTTTCCAGCCTTGATGGACTAGAATTCCACGATAAGGCGCACTACCAAGTACGTTACCAATCAGTTTGATTTCTGATGGATTAAAACCTTCAGCGACAGTTACTTGGCTTTCTTCTTCTTCAGTACGAATCGGCGTGAACGTGAAGTATTCATTAAGTACTTTTTTACTACCGGTATGGATGATACGTGCTGCAGCTCCAATTTGTTCATCCGTTGCACTCGTTAAATCTTCTTGAATGAAATCAACAAAACGTGCTTCATTTTGTAACAGTGATAAGAGCTGACATGCGGCGGCTGGGCTGGCTTCTTGTAATGGTGCTTTAATTTCAACAATTTTTTCTACTTCCACTATTTTTTCGATTTCAACGAATACTTCTTTTTCAACAATCTTTTCTATTTCAACTGTCTTTTTTCCACCTCGAACTAAGGTAATTAATAATAAGATTAAAGTCAGAGCGAATAAGGCGATATGCGCTGCATCAGGACCGGCAGGTAGTTCAGTGATGTTAGTAAGGTCGAAGTTCATATATTTTACTCAAGTTTGTATAAATCAATATTAACGGCGATTTTATCATAGTTATTTATGTAACGAAGCATAATGTGATTTTTTAGCTTATTTACCTAGTAGTTAGGAACAAAGAATAGCCATTTTAACTGGAATAATTAGAAACATATTTTCAAGGTGAGTTATTTATAAAAATAAATAAAAAAAAGCCCAATACAAATCCTTGTAGTGGGCTTAGGGAAACTGGCGTGATAGTAATATTAAATATAGTAAATTATTTGCGTATATCAAATTGCCATTAAATTATCGCGCTGTCGGTCGTGACACTATTCGTTAAACAAGTTGTTATCACGAACTAGGTCGCGCGGGTAGTTATTTTTTAAACGCTGATTAACACGTTTACCTAAACCAAGCACACTACCTTCGAGTAATACAACTAGTTCACCCTGTAACTCATCTAAATTATCGATGTCTACATCAGCAAAGTTAATGTCGCGTCCCATGATGTATTGTTTAGCTTGCTCAATATCAAGTGACACGGAGTTTCTATCGCAGTGATGACCAAAGGTACGCGCCCATTCATGTTGCGCACGGAAACCTTTTTTAAACTTCTCGGCAATCTTAATGCCGATGCGATCGAATTTGAATTTACCGATGAACGCTGGGAATTCTTTCGGGAATAGCCAGATTTCACTATCACGATGATAGAAGACGCCACTTTCAAATTCAAAATTAAAGGTGTCACGGAAATAATCACGAATTGCGTCATTCTCGATACGGCTAACGGGGCTAAACGGGAATACTAGGCGTTTTTTCTTTTTAATCGGGCGTAGGCCAAGTGACTCTTTTTTAGTGAATTTAGCAACAAAGAAACCTTCACTGTCATAAATCTGTGGCCAAACATGTAAAAAACCTTCTGACGTTAAACAGTCATTGGCCGTTGGGAATAGGTCGGTAAGTGGAATAACATCTGCGTTATCAGGATACAAATCGAGGAGATGTTGGCAAACGGCCTGGTTTTCAGTTTGATTTAATGTACAGGTTGAATAGATTAATGTGCCACCAGGTTTTAAGGCTTTAAATGCACTTTCAATTAATTCTTTCTGGATATCTGCAATATCATTGATACTAGCTAACGACCAGTTAATCATCGCTTTATCATCTTTACGGATTGCGCCTTCACCTGAACAAGGTGCATCAAGTAATACAGCATCAAACATTTCAGGTAACCAAGTACCAAATACATTTGCATCATAGTGACTAAGAGCAATGTTTTTAATACCACAGCGTTTGATATTCGCGCTTAATACTTTTAATCGGCTAGATGATAATTCGTTAGCCACAATAAAATTATTATTATTACACAATGCTGCAATCTGACTTGTTTTTGAGCCGGGCGCAGATGCGCAGTCAAGAATGGTATTGTATTGCGCTGTGATACCAGATACTTGTTCTTTAAATAATGCGGTAACGGGCAGCATTGAACTGGCTTCTTGAATATAAAAAAGACCTGCAATATGTTCCCAGCTATTTCCTAGCTTGGTTTCTGTATTTTCTTGTTGTAACCAAAAGCCTTCTTCACACCAAGGGATTGATGTGAGTTCCCACTGTTTTGTTTTTGCTAATTGTTTAAATTCTTCAACAGAAATTTTAAGCGTGTTTACACGAACACTGGTTTTCAATGGTGTTTTGCAACAAGCAATAAAGTCGTCCATAGAAAGGTGGTCAGGGATAATGTTACCCATTAGCGTAAGGTAATCTTCAGGCAGTTTTATATTGGAATGCACTTTGCGGGCTCAATTTAGAAAGATGCGGGCATTTTACCATATACCCCAACTACTTCAAGTTTAGGAAACTCGTCGTAGCCGGGTAGTACATTATTCTCTTATTTAGCAGGCTTTTGGATTTTGGTGTCCCACTTCAACCAGTCGGGGTTAACTTCTTGGGCTAATTTGAATTGTGCGAAAGGTTCGGCTAATTTGCTGTTTTTATCTGGATTTGGTGTCGCAAACGCAATACCACCAGCCAGAATCGTTTTTAATGATTCAGCTTTTAGGGTTGCGCCAGTTAAACCAATATCAACATTAAACCCTGATACCGCCCAGAATTGGCTATCATTGTGGACAAGGTGCTGATATTCAGGCTGGATGTTAAGCGTAATTAGTACCTTATCACTGAGCGCAGATAATTCAGAATGTGTAATTGAGCCGACTTCTATTTGGCGATAATAAACCGGCGTACCTGTTGTTAATGCCATTAATCGTTCACTGACTACTGTGACTGATAAGCCGACTTTTTCAGAGGCGATATCCGGCGCAGCGTTGAGCACGTTGAACCGTTTAGCTTTATGACCGTTACCTTTAGTTACGTTGATGTACGCGCCTGAGAGTATCGTATTGGCATTTTTGATACCATCTAAACCCACTTCAACTGATTCTAACCAATACAGGCTGCCTTGACGGGTAAAGTATTTAGCATAATCAGTTTCTAATTTAGCTGTTGCTTCAACGAAACCTTGGTCAACTTTAAGCTTAATATGACTGATTTCACCGACCTTTATACCTTTGTTTTTTATTTCAGTACCGACATGAATATCAGTGCCTGACTCAAAGGTTAACGTGACTATTGGCCGATTATCAGTCGCAGCAGCAAAGCTTCGGAACAGTTTATAATGGGTCAATTTTGATTTGGATAGGCTTACTTTATTGTTATTAACTGGTTTGATGTTATCAAAGTTAATACCACCCGCTGCGATCGTTAATAATGATTCTGCTTGAACTTGTAAATTACTTAAACTACCTGATATTTGAACACCAGAAACATCCCAAAACACACTATTTTTGTTAATTAGGTGTGCATATTGGCTAAGAATATCAAGCGTGATAATGATGTGCTCGTTATCGGATGCTAAACGAAAATCTGCAACTGTGCCAACAACCAATTTACGGTAATATACAGGTGCGCCGTTAGAGATAACATGGTTTGGCTTACTGACTAAGGTCACCGATTTATTTGTTTTGAAGGCGTTGTCACCCAATTTAGCGAGTGCTAAAGAAGGGTAGAGGCGGTATTGTTGTTTTTTGCGTTTAGTTTTGAACGCAGGGTCGTTAACAAGCTCAATACCACCACTGACTAATGCTGCGATGGGTGAGGATTTAATGTTTACGCCAGATATATTCGCATTCACAGATACACCACTAACATTGATAAAACGTGATGACGGGGTAAGTAAATGCGCATAGTCTTGATAAAGATTAACGTTTAAATCAATTAAGTTAGTTTTAGTATTAAAGTTCACCTGACTAATATGGCCAATAGGGTAATTCTTATAATAAACTTTGTTACCCACGGCTAAGCCGTTAGCATCGTTAGCGGTAATCGATATTTGTTTATGTGGAATAAGATCATCTACGTTTGACACTAAATCAAATGTAGTCCGCAATTCACCTTGCCCCGGTGTAAAGAGAATGTAATTACCAGTGACCAAGTTCACAATGTTTTTACTTTCAGAAAGGGACAGGTTTGCTTTTTCAACCCAAAACTGTGTGCTGTCACGAAACAGGTCTACAACGTCAGGATCTACATCTGCAATTGCGGTGGCAACAGATGGCGAGTTTTGCGTCGTAGGGGTTAATGATTGTGTCATTACTTGTGTTATTTCACCGACTTTTAAGCCGTTGAAGTAAATGTTATTACCTATTTTAATATCATTGCTGTTACTTAATTTTAATTTAATTTGTACAGCCCGCTGTGCATCACTAATACTGTTGTATAGAGGGTATATTTGATTATCATTGGCTGGTTTACCAATGGTCGGTGAATCAAATGCAAGTGCACCACTGATAATGGCGGTTAAACTCTCGGTTTCCACTTTGACGCCATCCAACCCAAACTTAGCGTTAATACCACTTGCATTCCAAAATCGAGATGTGTCTTTAATAAGATAGCTATATTGTTTATCGATTACGGCTTCGACTAGGATCTTATCGGTTTTTTTATCCAGCGTAAAACTATGTACTTGACCGACAGGGATCTTCTTGTAGAAAATCTCTGAACCAGGACGTACAGATGAAAGCTTGTCTGCTGTTAAATGCACAATTAACCCTTCATCATCTGGCGGGTTGTTCGGTGCATTTTGCACCGAGATGAAGTCGATACTGTACTCACCATCCCCTGGTGAGAGGTCAATATAGTTACCTGTGACTAGGGCGTCTAAACCCGAAATACCGGCAATAGAGGCTTTCGGTGCAACAAGCCAAAATTGTGTATTACGACGTAGTACTTGTTCTGCTTTATTATCAATTTCTGCGGTGACGTAAACGCCTTTGAGGTTGTCATCTAGCGCGATTTTTTTTACCTTACCGATTATTAAGCCTTGATATTTAACCAGTGTTTTACCCGCGACAATGCCATTAGCATTCGAGAAATGTACACGGATCTCGATACCAGCTTGGGTAATACTTTGGTACATAAGATAGAGTCCAAGTATGACAGCTACAATGGGTAACAACCATATTGGCGACATCACATTCGGTTTATGTAACACTGCTTTAGGTGCGTCACAGTTATCCGGCATTTGTGGTTCGTTATTTTCTTTCATTTTTATGGTTTAAATCCCAAATTAAACGTGTATCAAAACTTTCTGCGGCAAGTATTGTTAATATAACAACCAAACCAAAGCAAGTTGCTCCGTACCCGGGATCAACTGAGAGTAAATTTCCTCGGTTAATCACCGCGACCATAATCGATATAACAAACAAATCCATGATGGACCATTTTCCGATCCAATGAATTGCATTAAATAATAATAATTTTCGTTTTGGTGTAATAAATATTTTATTTTGAATCGATAATAAAATCAGCATTAAGCCGATTATTTTGAATAAGGGAACTAAAATAGAGGCTATAAATATAATGATCGCAATACCTAAATTGTCACTTTTTGCGAGAGCAATGGTACCAGACATAATGGTGTCTGGCGTCGACTGACCAGTACTTGTTAGTGTACTTATCGGTAAAAAGTTGGCCGGAATCATCATGATTGTAGCGGTGATCAAAAGTGCCCATGTTTTTTGGATACTACGTGGTATACGAAAATGAACACGCGTAAAACAGCGCGGACAACGATGCCGTCTAATATCCTGTTTTACACTAATTAATAAGTTACATTCATGACATTTGGCGATTTGATTATCTTTAGCGTTTTGCATTTTTTTCCATTTTCTGCCAGAAGATTTCTAGATTGAGCCCATACATGATAAGACTAGAAACAAACATAAGTGAAACAAAGCTAAGTAAACCTAGCTGTAATTCGATATCAGCAATGTCAGAAAGTTTAAATACAGCGATCAAAAAACTAACGAGATAAACTTCTAACATGCTCCATTCGGTAAAAAACTTAACGAGTTTAAGTAATAATATGAGCTGTGGTGTATTACGTTTAGTCAGTAGTAATAAACAAGCTTGTGCGAGACAAGATAAAAATAGAAAGGGCGCAATAAAGCTACAAAAAATAACGAGTAAACCGACAAAGTAAAACTTTTTTTGTAATAAGGCCCACGCGCCTTGAATGAGTGTCGCTGATTCTTCAGCCCCTAGCATGGTGATAGTGAACATTGGAAACACATTTGCAATAACAACAAGTATAAGCCCCGTTAATGAAAGAGCTAATACGGAACTAATGGAAAAAGCATTATTTGTATATAATAGCGTGTTACAGCGGGGGCACAGCGCATGCCTATTTTTTGCAATCGGTATATGATCAACAATAAGATCACATTTATTACAGACATTAATATTCGACATTTAAACCCGCCAATAGTTGATTCACTATGCTTTTAAAGTTAGCACGATCATATTGCGTTCATTAATAGCATTATTTTATTGCAAATATCAACAGTACCACAAGTTTATCCGTCATGATGTTGATTATAATATGAATGAATTAGTCTGTCTTAGCTTGAATCAAGCATATTTTATCGGTGGTGACTTGAATTAACAGGAAATACTAAATACACTGTCATAATATACAGTGTATTTAGGGAATTAGTTCATGGCCGTAATAGTAAAGTATGTAGTAGAGCGAAATGGTGTGGAAAAAATGGTATCTACAAGTAAAAAAGAAGCGGATGCATATGACAAGATGTTAGATGTTGCAGATGGTCTTACAGACTTTATCGGCACGTCATCTCTTGGAATTGATGACCGCCTTACAGAAGAGTTAGCATTATACTTAGCACAAAATAGTGCATCGCTACAGGTCATCTTAAAAGGTGGCAAATTAAAAGCGAGTGAAGAGAAAGAAGAAAAGGCTCCAAAAGCTAAAAAATCGTCAAAAAGCACGGTTGGAAAAGAAGCGGCTTAATCTTTCGTACGCTTAATTATTGTTTGTGAAAGCATAAAAAATCACCGGAAGAGTTATTTTTTAACACCTTTTTGGGCTAAGTTAGCGGATTAAAGATAGCATTTAATTGCAATCGCTCTATAATAGCGATAAATTTTATACATGCGATATAGCAAGATTACAATTTTGTTATATCAGAACAATTAGAAGTAATTTAAGGTAATTCATGGAAAACATTGAAAAGCTAAAAAATAGCAAAGAAGTTATCGCTTATTTGGTAGAAATATTCCCAAAATGTTTCACTGCAAAGGGCGAAGCTAAACCGCTAAAAATTGGCATTTTTCAAGATCTAGCTGAACGTCTAAAAGAAGATAGTAAAGTTAGTAAAACATTATTACGTACGGCACTTCGTCAGTATACTGCAAGCTGGCGTTACCTTCACGGCGCTAAAAAAGATGCTGTACGAGTTGACTTAGATGGCAACGACGCAGGTGTTTTAGATGCAGAGCACATAGAGCATGCACAAAAAACACTTGAAGAAAGCAAAACTAAATTTTTCGCTGAACGTAATAAGAAAAATGCAGAACAAAAGGCAAAAGCTGAAAAGCAAAAACCTGCTGTTAAAAGAGCACCTAAAAAAGTAGTTAAAAAATCGGCTCCTAAAGCGGATCAAAAGCCTACAATTAAAGTTGAACGTCCTGTAAATGAGTCGGAACTTAAATCAGGTCAATCTGTCAAAGTTGTAATTGGTAAAGCACCGGTACAAGCAACTATCGTTGAAGTATCTAAAGATGGTGTTCAAGTTGAACTACTATCTGGACTTTCTCTAAAAGTAAAAAAAGAGCACCTTTTTGTATAAAGCAATAAGAGTGTTCTGAATTTTTAATAGTTGAGTGTTAGCTAAATATATGAAATTTGGCTAATACTTGACTATTATGGATTTAGCGTTACTTATTCTCAAAAGGATTTTTAATGAAAAAAGTTTTACAAAGAACTTTTATCAGTGCTTCGGTACTATTGGCCACACATGCTTTCGCATTTGATCCCGCCATTTCTATTCAAGAACTCCCTACATTAAAGCAAGAAGCTCAGCATTCTGAAGCAAGTAAACGTCTTGTTAATCTCTTTACTCGTTCACATTACAAATCTATTGATTTTGACAGTGGCTTTGCTGTTGAAGTTTTTGATCGTTATTTAAAGCAACTTGATGCTTATCGCACCATTTTCTTGCAAAGCGATATCGATAATTTTAATAAATATGCACTTTCATTTAAAAAAGATTTCCGTCAAGGTCGCCTTGCACCCGCTTATGATATTTACACAGTAGGGCTTCAACGTCGTTACGAACGCTTTGCATACGCATTAACGCTACTTGATACTGAAATCAAATTTGATCGTGATGACGCATATTATTTTGACACATCTGAATTAGATTGGGCAAAAACGACTGATGAGTTAAATGAGTTATGGCGCCAAAAAGTAAAATATGAAGCACTCAATTTAAAATTAACGGGTAAAGACTGGCCTGAGATTCAAAAATTACTGCGTAAACGTTACGATACTGCCATTAAGCGTTTGAAACAGACACAAAGTGAAGATGTATTCCAAACATTGATGAATTCGTACGCACGAAGTATTGAACCTCACACGTCTTATTTATCCCCACGTAATGCGGATCGTTTCAAAACTGAAATGAACCTTTCTTTAGAAGGGATCGGTGCAGTATTACAAACCGTTGATGATTACACCGTTATTCGATCTTTAGTTGCTGGTGGCCCTGCAGATGCAACGAAACAACTTAAAGCTGAAGATAAAATCGTGGGTGTTGCACAAGATGATAAAACGATTGTGGATATTGTTGGTTGGCGTCTTGATGATGTCGTAGACAAGATCAAAGGACCGAAAGGCACAAAAGTCCGTCTTGAAATCTTACGCGGTGAAGGCGCGAGTGCCAAACACAAAATCGTAGAAATCATTCGCGATAAAGTACGTTTAGAAGACCGTGCTGCAAAATCGAAAGTTATCGATGTTGAAGGCGAGAAGGTTGGTGTTATCGAAATACCAAGCTTCTATGATGGTTTAACGAAAAATGTTCTGACTGAATTAACAAAGCTTAAAAAAGATAATGTGAGCTCTATTATTGTCGACTTACGTGATAATGGTGGTGGTGCATTAAAAGAAGCAAACTTACTTTCTGGTTTATTCTTTGATTCAGGCCCGACAGTACAGGTTCGTGATGCGAGAGATAAGGTTAATGTACTCGAAGACCGTGATGGGAAAACATACTATGATGGTCCACTCGTTGTATTAGTTAACCGTTACAGTGCATCAGCGTCCGAAATTTTTGCCGCTGCATTACAAGATTATGGCCGTGCACTCATTGTTGGTGAACAAACATTTGGCAAGGGCACTGTACAACAGCACAGAACCTTAGCACGTTTGTATGATCTATATGACAAACCAATTGGTAGTGTGCAATATACCATATCGAAATTTTACCGTATTAACGGTGGAAGCACTCAATTACGTGGTGTACTACCTGACATTACCTTCCCATCGGCAGTGAAACCCGAAGACACTGGTGAGTCAATTGAAGATAATGCGCTGGCTTGGGACCATATCCGTAAAGCAAGCTATCAACAATCGTTAGTATTGCAGTCAAAAGTTAATAAGTTAACTAAAAGTCACAACAAGCGTGTTGCTGTTAATCCTGAGTTTGGTTATATCCAAGAAGATATTGTCAAATATAAACAGGAACTTGATAGTAAAACAATTTCTTTAAAAGAGTCTGTGCGTATTAAAGAACGGGAAGAGAGCGAGTCGATTCGTTTAACTCGTTTGAATGAACGTTTAGCACGAAAGGAATTACCTGCGGTTGAATCATATGATGATAAACCAGAGGACTTCGAGTTTGACGATATATTCTTATTAGAAGCAGCCAACATAGCGATTGATTTAAGTAAATCTAGCTAAACCACCTCTATTTTACTCCAAGTGCAGCGGGATACTGCACTTTTTTCCTTTATTTTTACGTATCTATCCGTCGATAGATTAGGACTATAAATGACAGTTATGCCTAATGCTAAGCATTTAAAAGACTATACAGAACCCCATTATTTCATAGACAGTATCGATCTTGATTTTAATCTTGATGATAGCAGCACTAAAATTGTTGCAATCAGTAAGGTTCGCCGTAGCGGTAGTCATAATGACCCACTAATACTAGACGGTGTTGACCTCACATTATTATCAGTGTCTATCGATGGCCATCACACTGATAACTACTTAGTCAAAGATAATCAGCTTATCATCTCTGATTTACCCTCTGAATGTGTATTAATCATTGAGACAGAAGTAAATCCACAGGAAAATACCAGTTTAGAAGGGTTATATAAATCCGCTGATGCATTCTGTACGCAATGTGAATCTGAAGGTTTCCGAAAAATCACCTATTATCTTGACCGCCCAGATGTACTGGCTGTTTTTAGTACTAAGATCACGGCTGACAAAGCGGCCTTCCCCTATTTATTGTCTAATGGCAACTGTGTTGATCGTGGAGAATTAGATAATGGTCGTCATTGGGTTCAATGGCGTGACCCTTATCCTAAACCGGCATATTTGTTTGCACTGGTTGCGGGTGATTTTGATGTATTACGTGATAACTACATCACGACATCTGGTCGTGATGTGAAGTTAGAGTTGTTTGTAGATAAGGGTAACTTATCGCGAGGTCATCATGCGATAGAATCTCTAAAAAATTCAATGAAATGGGATGAAGACCGTTTTGGCTTAGAATACGATCTTGATATTTATATGATTGTTGCCGTTGATTTCTTCAACATGGGTGCGATGGAAAATAAAGGGCTTAACGTATTCAATTCTAAATACGTATTAGCTGATGCGGCTAGTGCCACTGACGTTGATTACCTGGGTATCGAAGCTGTTATTGGTCATGAGTATTTTCACAATTGGACTGGTAATCGCATTACTTGTCGAGATTGGTTCCAGTTAAGTTTGAAAGAAGGCCTCACGGTATTCCGTGATCAAGAGTTCAGCTCTGATTTGGGGTCGCGTGCTGTTAACCGTATTCAAAACGTTAAAATTTTACGTTCTGCACAATTCCCTGAAGATGCCGGGCCAATGGCGCATCCAATTCGTCCCGCTTCTGTGATTGAAATGAATAATTTCTACACTGCAACTGTCTATAATAAGGGCGCAGAAGTTATCCGCATGATCCACACGCTTCTTGGTGAACAGAATTTCCGTGCAGGTATGGATCTTTATTTTGAACGTCATGACGGTCAAGCTGTGACATGCGATGACTTTGTTGCGTCTATGCAAGATGCATCTGGTGTAGACCTCACTTTATTTAAAAACTGGTATTCACAATCAGGTACCCCGCAAGTAACGGTGACAGATCATTACGATGCTGAAAACAATATTTATACGTTATCAATGCAGCAACATACGCCAAGCACTGCGGATCAAAAAGTAAAACACGTACTTCATATTCCTGTAGATATTGAACTGCTTGACGAGCAGGGTGGCAAGATTGAATTAATATTTGAGGGTAAGGGTGTTCACCATATTTTAAATCTTACTGAAAAGCAGCAAGATTTTGTGTTTGAAAATGTAATGTCAGCACCGGTACCAAGCCTATTTAGAGAGTTTTCAGCGCCAGTTAAGCTTAACTATGCTTATACCAATGAGCAACTTACAATGTTAATGGTACATGCGAGTAATGATTTTGCACGTTGGGATGCATCACAGTTATTAATTAATAAGCATGTGATTGAAAATGTAACCCGTATTCGTGACAAACAGAATCTGCTACTCCCCACTGTGTTTGGGCAGGCTTTCCGTGATCTAGTGAGTAATGAAGAACTCGATCCAGCCTTAAAAGCTGAGATGTTACAGTTCCCATCGACAAACAGCTTAATGGGCTTATTTGACGAAGTAGATGTCGATGCCTTACTGTCAGTGACTGCTTTTATTAAGTTAGCAATCGCTGAAAATGTTGCAACAACTTGCGCCTCTATTTATGCTGACATGCCTAAACGTGCTTACGAAGTAGATCATGCTCACATTGCTTTGCGCTCATTAAAAAATGTGTGCCTTGAATATATCGCATTAGCGGGTGTTACTCATGTTAATGAATTGGTATTAGCTCAATTTAAACAGTCAGATAATATGACGGATACCATGGGGGCGATAAGTGCTGCAAACAAAGCGCAATTACCTTGTTTTAAAACCATGATGTCTGCATTTGAAACCAACTGGTCTCATGATGGCTTAGTGATGGATAAGTGGTTTTCGCAAATCGGGGCTAGCCCAAGTGAAAATTGTCTCTCTGTCGTTAAAGACACACTGAACCATGTCAGTTTCTCTTTAGCTAATCCAAATCGAACGCGTTCATTAGTGGGTAGCTTTTCTGCACATAACACCAGTGCTTTTCATGCGATTGATGGTAGTGGTTATGTTTTCTTAACGGATATTTTATGTCAGTTAAATAGCAGTAACCCGCAAATCGCATCTCGATTAATTACGCCACTTATTGAATTTAAGAAGTTTGATCAAGCCCGCCAAGCGTTAATGAAAGCGCAACTGATCCGTTTAAGCAAGCTTGATGGTTTAGCTACTGATCTGTTTGAAAAGATAGACCGTGCTCTAGCTTAACCAGACTCTCCAGCAAATATTTAACATTAAGTTAAACGTTTGTTTTATAAAAAGTGGGTATTTTGACCGATTTTGGCGTCATATACCCACCTTGAGTAATTATTCAATGTTTTATTCTTAAAAACCTTCATTTATCTTTCTATCTTGTTGCCTCTGTAGCATTTTTATTACAAATATTAATGTTAGAATGCCCGCTTGAATTACATCATAAGTTACTTTTTTAGCTAGACTTAATAAACCAAGATTTGAAGGATTGCTAGTATGTTGAATAAAACGCCTATTCCCGTGTTACTGGAAAACGTAATCAGCCTTGTAAAGACTAAAGTAGATGCGAAAAGCAATACATTAGTCGAGCAGTTTGTCACTGCATTATATGCTGGAATGAGGCAAGAAGATCTTTCTTCGCGTAGTGATAGCGATCTGTATTGTGCTGCAATTAGTTTGTGGAACAGATTGAACAGCAGTAACAATAGCGGCCCTGATATTTGTGTGTACAACCCAGAGATCAGTCTCAATGGTTGGCAATCAACACACTCGATTGTTGAAATCATTGTCCCTGATTCACCTTTTCTGACCGAATCTGTAATGATGGCGTTATCTCGACTTGGCGTAATTTCACATTTGATGTTACATCAGCCAATTGCTTTGAAACGAGATGATAACGGCCGTGTAAACAAAATTTTAACAAATCCTAAAAATGCAAAAAATTTCACTTCAGAAACAGTATTTTTAATTGAAATTGACCGTCAAACAGAAAGTAAAAAATTAGATGCGATTAGTGCGGAATTAAACTCCGTATTAAATGAGGTTGCGTTAGCTGTTGGTGATTGGTCACCAATGCAAGATAAATTAATTTCTGTTATTGAGATGTTATCTTCACGACCTAAGCAAAAAGGTATTGATTATTCAGATACACTTAAATTTTTAAAGTGGTTATGTGATCATAACTTCACTTTACTGGGTTACCGCCACTATGGCATTGAACCAGTGAAAGGTGATTATGTTATTACACCTGATTGTGATTCAAGCTTGGGCATCATGAAAAATTCGGTGAATAATAAAGGTTATTGTTTAGGTAATTTATCGAGAGATGCACGACGTGAAGTATTGTCGAAGAACACACTTATTTTAACAAAGAGTGATGCTAAATCACGTGTACACAGACCTGCTAACATCGATTATATTGGCATAAAATTATTTGACGAAGACAACAACGTCATTGGTGAAGAACGCTTTATTGGTTTATATGCTTCATCTATTTATAACAGCAGTGCAATTGATATCCCGCTTATTAGCGATAAAATTAAACGTGTACTTATTGCGTCTGGTTATAATCCAGCAAATCACTCGTACAAAGCGTTATTGAACATTTTAGAAACGTACCCACGAGATGAAATTATTCAATCTAGTGAAGAAGATATCTTACATTGTGCGCTCGGTGTTTTACACATGCAAGATCGCGATCAAGTTAAGTTATTTGTACGTAAAGACTTATTCGGTCGTTATTATTCTTGCATGGTGTATGTAACAAAGGAACGCTACAACACGTTATTACGTGAAAAAACGCAGCAAGTATTGGCTGACTACTTAGGTAGTGATAAAGAAGTTGAATTCAATACTTATTTCTCTGAAGGTAATATGGCTAGAACACATTATCTTGTCCATGTAGATCAGAATGATAAAGAAGTAAAAGTGAATATTTCCGATATTGAACAAAATATAACTGAAGCCGCCAAGTCTTGGGATGATAAATTTAAAACTGCGATTGTAAGCCACTATGGTGAAGAAAAAGGCCGCTATTTATCTGAGCAATATGGTCATGCTTTCCCACAGTCATACAAAGAATATGTATTACCAAACTCAGCTGTCGCGGATATTATTAAATTAGAAACATTGTCGGCAGAGCATAAGCTCGAGATGATTTTCTACCGTGCGCAAGAGGAAGAACATGACTCTAATCATGTACGTCTAAAATTATTCCATAAAGATCAACCAATTCATTTATCCGATGTATTGCCTATGTTAGAAAATATGGGATTAAAAGTACTTGGCGAAACCCCGTTTAAAGTAAAAACAGCAGACGGCACAGTGTACTGGGTGCTCGATTTCACCATGCTTTACACGGGTGATAACGTACTTGATACGACCAAACGTAGTGCTGACTTTATGTCGACGTTCCATCAAGTATGGGAAAAACGTTTAGAAAATGATGGTTTTAATAAATTAGTACTAAAAACAAATCTTGCTGGCCGCCAAATTTCAGTGTTACGTGCTTACGCAAAATACATGCGCCAAATTGGTAACAACTTTAGCCAAGCATATATTGAGAACACATTAACGTCATTACCTGAATTAGCGAATAGCTTGTATTGCTATTTTCATCAAAAATTTGCAATGGATCAAAGTGAGATTGATAGCCTAGATATCATTGCTAATTTTGAAAGCAAGCTTGAACAAGTTAATAACTTGGATGATGATCGTATTATTCGTCGTTTTATTGATTTAATTACAGCGACGTCACGTACGAACTTTTATCAAATCGATCAAAAGTCAAAAGCGACTGATCAAAGTAAAGCCTATATTTCGTTTAAATTTGAATCGTCATTAATTCCGGATATGCCGTTACCTTTACCTAAATTTGAGGTGTTTGTTTATTCTCCACAAGTCGAAGGTGTTCATTTACGAGGTGGTAAAGTTGCGCGTGGCGGTCTACGTTGGTCTGATCGTCGTGAAGATTTCAGAACTGAAGTACTGGGTCTTGTAAAAGCACAGCAAGTTAAAAACACGGTAATTGTACCTGTGGGCGCAAAAGGTGGTTTTGTTTGTAAAGAAATCCAGCCAAGTCACAGCCGTGATGAAGTCTTTAATATTGGTAAGCAATGTTACCGTACATTTATTCGTGGTTTACTTGATATTACCGATAACATCATTGAAGGGGAACTTGTACATCCACAAAATGTGCGTTTTTATGATGAAGATGATTCATACTTGGTTGTTGCCGCAGATAAAGGTACAGCTACTTTCTCTGATATCGCCAATGAGATCAGCGATGAGTATAACTTCTGGCTAGGTGATGCTTTTGCATCGGGCGGTTCAGTGGGTTATGACCATAAGAAAATGGGTATTACAGCGAAGGGTGCTTGGGAATCCGTTAAGCGTCATTTCCGTGAAATGGGCCTTAACTGCCAGGAAGAAGAGTTCACTTGTATTGCTGTCGGTGACATGGCGGGTGATGTATTTGGTAATGGTATGCTGTTATCTAAAAGCACCAAGTTAATCGCTGCATTTAACCACATGCATATCTTTATCGATCCAAATCCAGATTGTGCAACAAGTTATGCTGAACGTGACCGTTTATTTAATCTACCTCGTTCTAGCTGGAGTGATTATGATCGTTCTATCATGTCTAAAGGCAGTGGTATCTTCTTACGTTCAGCTAAAGCTATCACGCTAACACCTGAAATCAAAAAGATGCTTGGTACAAAGGTGTCACTAATGACACCAACCGATTTGATTAAAGCGATCCTAACATCACAAGCTGATTTGTTGTGGAATGGTGGTATCGGTACTTACGTTAAAGCAACATCAGAAACGAATAATGATGTTGGTGATCGAGCTAATGACCACGTACGTATTAACGGTAATGAACTTAACGTTAAGATTGTTGGCGAGGGTGGTAACTTAGGTTGTACTCAGCTAGGTCGTATTGAATATGCGAAAAATGGCGGTCGTATTAACAGTGACTTCATCGATAATGTGGGCGGTGTAGATTGCTCAGATAATGAAGTAAACATTAAGATCTTACTTAATAGTATTGTGAGTAATGGTGATTTAACACGTAAACAGCGTAATGAATTATTGTATTCAATGACAGACGAAGTATCTGAAATTGTATTGAATAATGCTTACAAGCAAACGTTGTCAGTATCTGTTACTCAAACCCGAGCTCCTGAACAGCTGAAAGAACAAATTCGTTTTATGCAAATGCTTGAGCGTACAGGTAAACTAAACCGTCAACTTGAATTTTTACCAAGTGAAGAAGAACTCGCGGAACGTTTAGCTAAAAATGAAGGCTTAACACGTCCCGAGCTTTCGGTATTACTTGCTTACGCTAAAATGCAATTGAAAGAACAATTAAATTGTCCTGAAGTGTGTGAAGATGAATTATTATCTAAATTGCTGATTACGGCATTTCCTAAGTTGTTGCAAGACAAATACAAAGGTCAAATGCAACACCATCCACTTAAAAATGAAATTATCGCGACACAGCTTGCGAATGAAATCATTAATGACATGGGGCTGAATTTTGTTGGTCGTATGCAAGATGAGACGGGTGCTACTGTTGTTGAAATAGCGAAATGTTTTGTAATCAGTAAACACGTTATTGGCATGGAACACATGTGGGATAACGTGACAGGATTAGACAATGAGCTAGATTCTGAAACACAATTAGACATGTTATTTGAAAGTCGTCGTTATATTCGTCGTGCGACATGTTGGTTAGTGCGTTACCGTGACCGCAACATGAGTATCGCGGATACAATCGCGTTCTATAAACCTATCTACGATGGTATGAAAGAAAATACTGCTGACGTGTTGGTTGATGCTGACAAAGAAAAACAAAATATACGCATCGAAGGTTTGGTTGAAAAATCTGTGCCGAGTGAAATTGCAAACGAAATAGTACATCAGAACACGTTATTCTCGGCGTTTGATATTGCTGATGTTTGTAAACAACACCAAGTACCTATGTCATTAGTGCAGCATATTTTCTTCTCGTTAGGTAACAAACTACAGTTACATGACTTTATGCATCAAATTAACTTGCAACCAGTTGCCAACCATTGGCAAGCGCTTGCAAGAGCTGCATTCCGCGAAGAGCTTGCGCTACAACAACGTAGCTTAACATCTGTAGTGTTATCTACTTGTTCATCAACAGGTAAATGCGATATAATCATGGACCAATGGTTATCTGAACATGATGTACTTGTTGTTCGTTGGTTGCAAATGTTGGCTGATTTTAATATGAGTTCTTCGCATGAGTTTGCTAAATTCTCAGTTGCGTTACGTGAATTGAATTTACTTCACTTAAGCTGCCGTAATGCGAGCTAATGGATAAATTAGTGTTTACGTATACACTCAATTAAAATGATTTAATTATGAAGCACTGTTGATACAGTGCTTTTTTATGAGGAATAGAAAATGTTATATCGTATTGCACGTGAATTTTTGTTTATGCAAGACCCAGAAGTAGTGCATGAAATGACAATTAAAGGGCTAAAATTAACCGGCTCTACTCCTTTAAGTTGCTTATATTCGCAGAAATTACCGAGCAAGCCTGTGACTGTGATGGGACTGAAGTTTGATAACCCTGTTGGTTTAGCGGCTGGTCTAGATAAAAATGGTGAGAGTATCGATGCTTTTGCCGCGATGGGTTTTGGTTTCATCGAAGTTGGTACCGTGACACCACGTCCACAAGCAGGTAATGATAAACCGCGTATATTTCGAATTGTAGAATCTGAAGCGATCATTAACCGCATGGGCTTTAACAATGAAGGTGTTGACGCACTGGTTGAAAATGTAAAAAAAGCCAACTATAAAGGTATCTTAGGTATTAACATTGGTAAAAACAAAGATACGCCAATCGAAAAGGGGAATGAAGATTACCTGATTTGTATGGATAAAGTTTACCAATATGCGTCTTATATCACTATTAATATCTCATCACCAAATACCCCAGGATTACGTACACTTCAGTATGGTGAAGCGCTTGATGGTTTATTAAGCTGTCTTAAAGAGCGTCAGGCCGAATTAACCAAAACGCACGAGAAATATGTACCATTAGCGGTTAAAATTGCACCAGATTTAACTGATGAAGAGTTAGTGCAAGTTGCTGAGTCATTAGTTAAATATAAAATGGACGGTGTAATTGCGACGAATACAACGTTAGACAGAACATTAGTGCATGATATGCCACATGCTTGTGAAGCGGGTGGTTTAAGTGGTCGTCCTGTTCAGCACGCGAGTACTGAAATCGTACGTAAACTAGCAGTATTGCTTGATGGTCAACTACCTATCATAGGTGTAGGCGGTATTGATTCTGTTGTAGCGGCAAAAGAAAAATTTATTGCAGGTGCAGAATTAGTCCAAGTATATAGCGGATTTATCTATAAAGGTCCTAAATTAGTTAAAAACATTGTAAGAAGTTTGTAACTTTTAGCTTGGTTTTAGTCTATATTTCTGATAAGGGTATTTACATATGGATAGGGTGTAGTTAAACTACCCAGATAGTTAATTACATTACTGGTATCAGGATGTTACTAGAACCAAGCAACAAGTGGTATTGGCAATACGACTGCGCAAGTCAATTCATCGTCATTCAATTATCCGATGGGCTTGCTATGTCTTGCCATTTAGATAAACGAAACATGAATAATTTGTGTAAAGGCCGAGTCAATTTTTGCGCAGAGGATTCAAGCTATTATTACTATTTCTTAGAAGCACTCAAAGATTTAGTATTAAGTGTGCCTGAAAAAGTACAAATTGCATTGAACGCGGTGACGAATTTACGTTTTCATAAAGTACGAATGCCGCAAAGCTGGTACTTTGAATATAATTATTCTGATGACAAGTTTAGTACGGGTGACGTTATTACTTTATCGTTAAGCGGTGATAATGTTCAGTTTGTTATTTTAGAAGCAGATGATCGCGTTTCAACGTGTATGCTATTAGCAAGTCGTGTGCAACTTTCAGATTCCAAAACATTAAATCAGTTTGATGTTATCCGAGTAATGAATGATCGTGTTAAATTACAGAATGCAGTAGCAAAAGCACTGACAGATGATTCTTTTTCCTACGTTCAGATCATGGCGTAGCATAATCCATCAATAATCCTCCGTTTATCTAATAATTTCCCCAACATTACTATGCGACAATAATACCGCGTGGTATAGTTCGCACCCATTAATAATCACATTCCTTACTTTCTTTTTACAAGAAAGTATCTCGAAATAATATAGGCTTTCAAATTGACTACAATCAACACTTATTTTGCTTCTTCTCCGAAGGGATTGGAACTTCTACTTAAAGAAGAGCTAATTGAACTTGGCGCACAGGATTGCCGTGAAACCATGGCTGGTGTTTCATTTAAATCTACTCAATTAACAGCGTATAAAATTTGTTTGTGGAGCCGCTTAGCATCTCGAGTGACCTTGCAATTAAAAACATTCAAAATCTTCGATGTATTAGATCTATATCTTGCAGTAACAGGCATGCATTGGGAAAAAATATTCGATCTTGATAAAACCTTTGCAGTTTCTTGTTCTGGTACGAATGACAGTATTCGTGATACGCAGTTTGGTGCGTTGAAAGTTAAAGATGGTATTGTTGACCGCTTCACTAAAAGCATGAGCGATCGTCCAAACGTCGCTAAAAATGATCCTGATGTACGTATTCACCTGCATATTCGTCGTGAAGAAGCGACGCTTTCTCTTGATCTATGTGGTAATGGCTTACATCAACGTGGTTACCGTCAAGGTACAGGTGCTGCACCACTTAAAGAAAACCTGGCTGCCGCTATCATTAAACGTAGTGGCTATACTGACGGTTTACTTGTTGACCCTATGTGTGGTTCAGCGACTTTACTTATTGAAGCTGCATTAATGGCTTTAAAAGTGCCGGCTGGTATTTTACGTACACGTTACTGTTTCCAACAACTGAATGATTACGATCAATCAGGTTGGGAAGAACTAGTTGCACAAGCTAAATACCAAGCGCGCAAAAATATTGCGAACAGCGATCTTAAAGTATACGGTTTTGATAAGAGCTGGCGTGTACTTGACCAAGCAAAAGCTAACGTACGTGCGGCAGGTCTTGAACACATCATCGAATTAGAAACGGGTGATGCCAAAAACCTCGTTAACGATTTCACCAGTGAAGGTACACTAATTTGTAATCCTCCATATGGTGAACGTATGGGTGAGCAACCTGAACTTATCGTGTTACACCAAGTATTAGGTGAACGTCTGAAGAGTGAATTTTCGGGCTGGAATGTCGCATTCTTTTCATCAAATCCAGATTTGCTCTCTCGTTTAGGCATGCGTGCAAATAAGCAATACAAATTGTTTAACGGTTCATTAGAGTGTTTCCTTAAGCTTTATCAAATTTCATCGATTGCACGTCAAGCTAAAGCGCACGTTGAAACACAAATGACCCCAGGTTTTGCTGAAGACTTCCGTAATCGCTTAAAGAAAAACATCAAACAGTTAACGAAGTGGGCGAAAAAAGAACAAGTTAACTGCTACCGTCTCTATGATGCGGATTTACCTGAATACAATGCTGCTATTGATTTATACGGTGATTGGATTGTTGTACAAGAATATAAAGCACCGAAAGACGTGCCAGAGCAAAAAGCGAAACAACGCATCATGGATATTGTTGCTGTTACGCTTGATGTGACTCAAATTGATCCGAATAAGCTTGTATTGAAAGTACGCCAAAAACAAAAAGGCAGTAACCAATACGAGAAAATACAACAGGTTAAGTCGGTGTTCACGGTAAGTGAATATGGTGCTCAATTTGAAGTGAACATGAAAGATTACTTAGATACAGGTCTGTTTATCGATCACCGCCTAACACGTCGTATGATTGGCAAAATGAGTGCGGGTAAACGTTTCTTAAACCTTTTCTCATATACAGGTAGTGCGAGTGTTCACGCTATTTTAGGTGGTGCTGAATCATCAGTTACTGTTGATATGTCTAATACTTACCTTGATTGGGCTAAACGTAACTTTGAGTTGAATAACATCAGCATGCGTAAGCACGAAGTTGTACAAGCAGATTGTCTTTCTTGGTTAGCGCGTTGTGAAGATAAATTTGACCTTATCTTTATTGACCCGCCAACATTCTCAAATTCAAAGCGCATGGAAGATAGCTTCGATGTAGAGCGTGATCATATACAACTGTTTACTTGGTTAGAAAATATTCTATCTGCACGCGGTGAAATTGTTTTCTCTAATAATAAGCGTAACTTTAAGCTCGATTTTGAAGGACTTGAAAAACTAGGTCTTAAGGCAACCAATATTACTGAAAAGAATCGCTCTAAAGATTTCGCGCGTAACAAAAACATCAGTAACTGTTGGCTTGTTGAACGAGTAGCATAATGACTAAATACGTATTCTATACTACAGAAGGTTGTCACTTATGTGAACAAGCTTGGGAACTGGTGACCGCTCAACACTTGGCCGGTGAAATGATGCAAGTAGAGATCATCCATGATGAAGATGACATCGCCCGTTATGGTATTCGTATTCCCGTTATTAAGAACAAGGTGACAGATAAAGAAATTGGTTGGCCATTTGATACTGAAGAATTGGCTGATTTTATCGCACAAGACTGATTTACGTGACTCTATCCGAGTGGATTCTCAATTAAAGGTAATTGTTAACGCTCGGATTTTTTCTATTTTACAACTTTATGTTAGAATCTATCTAACTGCTTGTTTCAACATTATCCATAATGGTTTTATTTTTGAAACAATTGAATTTTATATTGAGGAATTATCGTGGCTGTTATCACGTTACAAAATGCATGTTTAGCCTTTGGCGACTTACCATTATTAAACCATGCCGATGCTGTATTTGAACGAAAAGAACGTGTTTGTCTTGTAGGCCGTAATGGTGCAGGTAAATCGACAATGATGAAAGTTATTGGCGGCGAAATTCAACTTGACGATGGTGTCCTTAGAATTGAACAAGATGCAGTTGTTTCTCGTTTAGAGCAAGATCCACCAAAAGTAAGCGGCGTGACAATCTTTGATTTTGTTGCGGGTGGTCTAGCGGACATCGGTCAAGTACTAAAAGATTACCATCACCAAGCGATCCTTGTTGGTGAAGATTACAGTGAAAAAGCATTAAACAAATTGATGCGTCTACAAGAAGAACTTGATAACCGTAATGGTTGGGAGTTTGAACAAAACATTGAACAAGTACTTACGCGTTTAGATTTAGACGCTGACATGTTACTTGATGATTTATCAGGTGGTTGGCTACGTCGCGCTGCATTAGCGCGTGCATTAGCAAGCAAACCAGATATCCTATTACTTGATGAACCAACGAACCACTTGGATATTGAATCTATTCTTTGGTTAGAAGAGTTCTTAAAAGATTTTGCCGGTACTATTATCTTCGTAAGTCATGATAGAAGTTTTATCCGCTCTATGGCTACACGTATTATTGATATTGACCGCGGTAACTTAATGTCTTTCCCTGGTAACTATGATGAATACCTCGTAGGTAAAGAAGAAGCATTACGTGTAGAAGACGAACAAAATGCATTATTCGATAAGCGTCTAGCTCAAGAAGAAGTATGGATCCGTCAAGGTGTTAAAGCACGTCGAACGCGTAATGAAGGTCGTGTAAAAGCACTTAAAGAAATGCGTAACGAACGTAGCGAACGTCTTTCAGTACAGGGCAAAGCTAAGATCTCTGTTGATGAGACTTCACGTTCAGGTAAACGAATCTTTGAAGGCGAAGACGTATTCTACGCTTACGAAAATAAGAAAATCGTTAGCGACTTTACTTTTAATATTATGCGTGGCGATAAAATTGCATTCGTTGGTCCAAACGGTTGTGGTAAGAGTACATTAATCAAGTTATTGCTTGAAGAATTACAACCACAAGCTGGTATCATCAAATGTGGTACGAAGTTAGAAGTGTCTTACTTCGATCAACATAGAACAGAACTCGATCTTGAAAAAACAGTAATAGACAATTTAGCTGACGGTAAACAAGAAGTCGTGGTTAATGGTAAACCTCGTCATGCACTCGGTTATTTACAAGACTTCTTATTCCACCCACAGCGTGCTCGTACACCAGTTAAAGTATTGTCTGGTGGCGAACGTAACCGTCTATTATTGGCTAAATTATTCCTAAAACCATCTAATCTTTTGATTATGGATGAACCAACCAATGATTTAGATATCGAAACATTGGAACTTTTAGAAGAATTACTTGCCAATTATCAGGGTACATTATTATTAGTAAGCCATGACCGTAACTTTATCGATAACACAGTAACAAGTTGCTGGATGTTTGATGGTGAAGGTAACATCACTAACTTTGTTGGTGGTTACCATGATGCTAAGAACCAACAAGCCAATACTCAATCTATTTCAGCAAAGCCAAAGGCAAAAGCTGCTGTAGTTGAAAAGCCAGTAAAACAAGAAAAACCAGTTAAGGCTGTTAAAACAAAGAAACTGCCTTATAACATTCAAGTTGAACTTGATAAATTGCCTGCAAAAATGGAACAACTTGAAGAACTTGTTGAAACTTTGCAAACTGAAATTAATCAACCTGATTTCTTTAATAAGCCAGCTGACGAAACAAAAGCAATGCTTGAAAATCTTGCGAGTAAAGAGCAAGAACTAGAGATTGCATTTGCACGTTGGGAAGAGCTTGAAGAAATGAAAGGCTAAGGAAATCTAAACATAATGCTTTTAAAAAAGACTAAGTTAGCAGGGATTATTAGTCTCGTATTGTGTACAACTGCGGTGGCTTCAACCACCGCTATTGTTGTAGACAGCAGTGGTGCTCACGACTTTGGTCCATATGTGTCAGCGATGAAC
Organism: Moritella viscosa; assembly: GCF_900120065.1. Classification (NCBI taxonomy): domain Bacteria; kingdom Pseudomonadati; phylum Pseudomonadota; class Gammaproteobacteria; order Alteromonadales; family Moritellaceae; genus Moritella; species Moritella viscosa. The sequence goes on along the minus strand of NZ_FPLG01000118.1, from coordinate 8,388 downwards.
ACATCAAGTGCTGCGAATGGTACTCTAACCAGCGCAACGTACAGTCAGAAATATGCACAACAATTTTCATACGATATTGGTGCGCCTTGGACATATAACGAATATTGCCTTTATGATTCAGATGTATGTCAAATGTTCTGGGATGGTTCAAAGAAAGATAAAAGTGATGGCCTATACGTTTGGCGCCGAAATATTTTAAATACCTATAACAGCAATGGCGGTACTTATGAATCAGAAACGGAAACATCAGTAAACGGTACTGTTATTTCGCTCCCTAGCGACTTAAGTGAATCTCGCAAGATTACTGCAATAACATCTACGGATCAGGCGGGTTATGCCACTGATTCAGGGCGTAAGATTGTTAGACGTGGTTTTTATAATGATAGTACACTTGCACCTTTAGATTTTGATAGTAATGGTGGTTTTAGTGCTGCGCATGATTTTTCTGACGTAACTGTCCGTAATTCTGACAAAACCAAAAAGGTTAATTGTAGGTCAAGCGAGTGTACGGTGGTCGGGCAATAAGCGCACAGATGAACGTTTTAAATATTGCTTTAATTACCCAATCGACAATGATCGTTATGATTATGATGATCTCTACAATTGTCCTGGTTTTGATCTTCAAGCAAGTTATTGGAATGAAGATGGTAGTGCTATCGCATACCTATCTGATAATTCAGGAACTAAATGGTTAAGTACGGGTAATTATGCAACTTTTATTGCTAATGCTTATGCGATTAACACATCTGGTTTCGCTGTTGGTTTTTCTACGCAAGAGATTAATTCATCGACAAGAGATGGTCGTGCTCGTGCAACCATATTTAAGCCAACTGTTAAATCAGAAGATGTGCTTTCTTATAAGATGTCTGAAATCACAAAGCCTAATACGGATGCGGGTGGTGATGATGTAATTCGCGATACAGTTGCGATTGATATTACAGATACTGTTTATGTTTCAGCTAGTTCACCGTTTGCAACTGCAGATGGTATAGATACTGACACTCAAGCATTCATTGTTGTTGGCAACCGTACATATAAGCAGCCTCAAAACAGAAGTTATGCAACTGAGTTTTATACGTATAATGTAAAAACACAAGAAATACGTTACCCATTCATGGCCAATCCTATTAAAGGTGCGAATTCACAGGTCAGTAAAATCAATAATGACGGTATCGTTGTTGGTTGGCGTGATGCCCGAGGTGAAACGACACCGACTGCAGGTGGTTCTCCACGTTTACAAAGTGCTTTTATTTATGATTACAAAACTAAAAAATCAGCTTATCTAAATGACTTATATTGTCAGGAACAAATTGAAGCCGGTAATGAAGTTACTTATAGATTAAGTCATGCAATTAGTATCAGCGATCCTGATGCGAACGGTAACGTTGTGGTTGTATCGAATGGTGATGATTATAAAACCGAAGCAAACTATAAGAATAGAACGGGTTCTACTCGGGCTGTTTTTTCAATGACGATTAGTGCCAATGACTTAGATAATTTGCCTACGACATCACAGTGCCCTATCAAAGCGGAAGAAAAATATTCACGCCGTGGCGGTAGTATGAATTGGTTCATATTATTACCTACTATGTTGCTTTTATTCCGTCGTTTTAAACGTTAAACGCTAAATATTACGCTTTGTTTCATAAAGCCGCAGTAATTTCATTACTGCGGCTTTTTTTATTTGATTTGTCGAATATCTTAACCTATTACTTAATAGAGGCTTGGAAAGTCTCAAGTTTAAGTTAAACATTTTTTGAGGAATCTAGAATGAAGAGACAGAAACGAGATCGTTTGGAAAGAGCATATTCGAAAGGTTATCAAGCAGGAGCTGCGGGTAGGTCGAATGAAGTTTGTCCATTTCAAAGCGCAGATTCGCGAGGTCAGTGGTTAGGTGGTTGGCGTGAAGCACAAGAGATCCGAAGTACAGGGCTCTTCATGAAATAATAAGATCATAGTAAATACAAAGAAACCCCGTTAGCTTTTGCCAGCGGGGTTTTTCTGTTTAATCAGTCTGCTCTATTTTTAAATCACCAATTGAATTTTCTATCCAGTTCCATTAAAGGAGCTGTAATCTTGCGTATTTGAAAGACACATCATTATGCAACAGCACAAGATACAGTCGAAAAAAGCAGTGGTGTTAGGCTAAATTCACTCTGGAAATAACAATTAAATATTGAAACATAATCGTCGATAAAATTTACAATTTATAAATTTTTAGTTAGGAAAAAACATATAGTAGATCTAATCCATTGTTTAACTTAACAAAAAAAAGTAGGCACACGACTTGCTTTATGGTAATGGTCAACCGCAATTATACCCATAACCTTTACGTAGAGTGGATATAGAAAGCGGAATTTACCTAGGAGCGTGAAATGAAAAATATACTCTGTAAATCATTACTAGCGAGTACTATGCTTGTAACCACATCTGCCTATGCAGTGCCTATTGATCTTGATTTTTCAAACCCATATAACGTAACGTTTGATACGAATATCTATTGGGATACTTCTCATGCGGCAACCACAGACGCGGTTGTTCACTACACAAATGTTGGTATGAGTGGTGGTAACACTATTGATGCTAGGGTTACAGCTACCGTGTTTGGTGATTATGTGTCTGATTGGCAGGCACCAAATTATTCGAATACAAGTGCTTCCGAACCTAATGGTGATCATGGTTTTCTTTATCGTAGGGATAGCTCATTACCGGGAAATCAAGAAGCAAATGGTGGACTAATTTTCCTTTTTGAATTATTTGATGGTACGGGTGCTCTATCTAATACTTTTACAAATTCAATAACAGCCGATAAATTAAGTATTATTGCCTATGATGTTGATGGTGAGTTAGACAATATCGGTAACCAACAAAGTGAAGACTTACGAGTATTTAAAAGTGATGGCCTGATGTCCTATATCACGGGTACTAGTGCAGCAAGTTTAACCGCTACTGATATGGGGACTAGTATTTTGTTTAATGGCCCAGGTACTAACTTTTCTGAAACGGATACGTCAGGGGCTGTGTTATTAAACTATGCTAATACAGACAGCTTTACGTTACAGTTCGAATCTACCACATATGCGAATATTTCATCTTTAGATAACCCTGTTTTCAGTGCTATTGATGGGGATTTATTTATCCAATTTACAGGTCCTCCAGTAACAGTTCCTGCACCTATTTCAGCTACATTATTGGGTCTTGGTTTAGTGGGTCTTGGTTTATCAAGAAAAAGAAAAATAGCTTAATGTTATATTTTCAAAATCCCCTGTATCAAGAGGAAGTTATTTTATCTTACGAGAAACATAGCGTTCCAATATCTACAGTACTTCAAAGGAATATTTGTCATATATGATTATGTGTAGAGTCAAAGCTATGATTAATAAAGTAATGGGAGGGTTAGCCTCTCATTACTCCCTCCTAAAATATAATCGTTAACCTTATCAAGTCGTATAATCATGCTAACAAGGATATTATTCTCATCCATGTAAAGTGTCTAGATAATCGACATCAAAATTAGGTCGATACGACGAACCAAAGGAACTACAACCGTCAAGAATACCCTATGAGTATTGAGCTAGTGACTGATAATCTGATCTTGACTTAGCGATGTTCTAATACTTGAACTCTGTTTTAAATGTATCATTATTCCCCCTGCAATCAACAATACGATCCCGATAATAATAAAACCCAAGGCTGTGAGTTGTAAGTAACTTAACAGCGCAATAACGACGTAACTCAAACTTTGTGCTAATGTAGAAAACAGTTTTAATCCACCTTCAACTCGTCCTCTTTCTTCCATCGCAATGACATGATGCATCTTATTGGTTCTCGCAATACGATTATATGAATTGAAAAAACCAAGGACAATCGTAAGTAATATAATCAAAGTAGGGGAAAGGTAAGATCCCATCAAAAGAAGTAAGATCGCCATAACTAAAATTGAAACTATCATTGAATTTTCGTGATCATAACGTGCTAAAAGGCGAGCAATCAACAACCCACTAAGTAACGCACCTAGGCCATAACTCATTTTCCATGTCGCAAACCAACTACCACTAATCCCTTGTTCAGCGAAATAGATAGGGACAAGTTTTACCAGAAAGGTCAATACTGGATAAGACAAGCAAGATAATGCCAAAAATGTATAGAAGTGTTTTTGTTTAGAAAATATGCTTTTGCTTGCTATAAGCTGTTTAAAGAACGCCTCTTTTAAGGCTGGATGAAATTGGCGCTTGTAAGGGGTCGCGATATAACATAAGCCAGACAGGAGTGAAGCAAATGTGGCCAAAAATGAAAACTCAAGCATTGACCAGTATTCAAGTAAAATAATTCCTAAGGCGCCTGCACCAAGTGTTGTGACTTGCATAACGACTTCTTGATAACTGGATATTTTCGCGTATTCATTCTGGCGATAGTTTTCTTGTGTGAAAGCATTATTACAACTCCAAGCTAAATCATTACTTAACCAAAAAATAAACTGAGAAAAGGCCAAAATCCAGTGAGACTGAATACCGTTGTAATAAGTAATGAAGACTATCAATGCAGTAGTAGATTGTATTAACTGCATGAAGATCAAAACTTTCTTTCTAGAATGGCGATCTATTAAAGTGGCAAAAAATGGTGTAAACACAAATGATAAAGAGGTACAAACTAATGCCGCAATAGCCACAAAAATACCCATACCTTCTTCCGAAAGCATGATCCATGGCAACGCCATCATAAACATTCCAGATGAAATACCATCAAAAAATCGCGCAAATAGATAGGGAATAGTTCTATTTTTCATTTTATGCTCCATGCTTTTTATTTATATTGGTGCTAGTCTAATACCTCAACCTATGTTGAGGTAAAGTTATATTTTCATAAACTTAAATATAAAATTAGATAGGGAAATCAGATGGAAATGAGTGTTGGACAAGTCGCCACAAGGGCTGGAGTTAAGGTATCAACCTTACATTTTTATGAGACGAAAGGACTTATTCAAAGTCGGCGTAATGCAGGAAATCAGCGTCGCTATGACCGCAGTGTGTTAAGGCGAATCTCTGTGATTAAAATGGCTCAAAAGTTGGGGGTGTCTTTACAAGAAGTGATACTAATGCTTTCTCATTTATCCAAAGAAAATGCCCCCACAGAAGAAGAGTGGAGAGCTATGGCAAATGTATGGAAGTTACAGTTGGACGAACGTATTAATCGTTTGCAAGCTTTGAGGGATGACCTTGATGAATGCATTGGTTGTGGATGCCTATCTATCAATAAGTGTAAATTAAGAAACCCGCAAGACATATTGGCTCAAACAGGTAAAGGCGCAGTATTATGGGAAAGTAGCAATTAAACCCAATGCAATAAGCTCTCTTAAACTTGGCTATAGATAGCAAACTGCGTTCATGTGACTCACTTAGAATGAAAGTTGGATATGTTTATTAAAGTATCGTTCACCCACGAATACAACTTAATCAAAGTAAAACAGGTAATGACGTTCAATTTGAAATAACACCTAGAAGTCAACAAAGCATCAGTAGGTGGATATTTCAGCAAGACTGGGAACTGAGAGCTACCTATTCCCGAGTCTTCGCTGAATAGGTAAACCGATTAGTTATTCTACTACTCAAAAATTATCAAGCCGTGGGGCTAAGCTTAGAGATGGATGATAACTTATATGGTACGTATTCGATGAGACGAACTAAAGCTACGTTGATATATGTCCGCACTAAAAATATACGTGCAGTGTAACTGCCTTTAGGCCTTTACCGCTCAGGCTTATGCTGAAACTAATAACAACTTAGTCATACTTCTTGACCGATGCTTGGAAATGTTAGAAAGAGAAAAGCAAAGACTTACGGAGATATGTGGCTCCGTTCCCAGCCATATTAAATTCGTTCAAGATGACTATTTCGGCTGTTGTTTCATAGTGCTTCATTCGATTCAATTATCTCGAATGGCTAATACATGTGTTTGATGAGAAAGAACAAATCATAATGGAAATGGAAGGTGTAAAGTACCCGCAGGGGGGATTTCTAGCAGTTTAGTGGCTAATAACCGAATAGGAAAAGCTTATCTTACGGTTTTAAAAAAGTCAGGAGAGGTCGCGACTGTCCATTCAAACGAGTCCCTGATAAATAGACTTCAGAATATGCCCTACCAATATGATTTAGCAAGTATAGGAAATATGGCATACATCCAAAGCGTTGGTATCTCAAGGTGTTGTGATCACCAAGCGACTTTGTCGTTAGCTATATTTGGATAACTGATTTTTACGTAATAAACCTTATTCCTATTGTAAGCGAATAGCCTAACTTCTTTCTCGTATGCCCAATCTTCGTTTTAGTCAGCATATACTGATTGAATAAATAGTGCTCTTTTTCTTTGTTTTTTTCGTAGTGTGAGAGTAGCTTACTGTTTCAATACCAACGGCCTTAGGTCGTTCACCTTCTACGCATTTAATATTACCTGCCTAATTTTTCTAAACTCCTAGATTCAGTTTATGTTCCTTCAATATATTGGATTTTCTAGAACGATTTTTACCAGCAATATGGAGTAGATGCAGAAATTTTGGACAATCTAATTGGTTTGGCACTTTGCAAGCTGCTGCGTGCCGGAGCCCATTACGCATTTCGGTCAGTTCTCTAATTTTTTTGTCCAACTCATCAGCCTTTGCTGAGAGAAGGGTTCTATTTATCTCAGGGCCTTCAGGAGTAAACATTTTACCAATCTCATCAAGTGAGAAACCAGCACTACGTCCCAACGAAATCAAGGCTAGTTTTTCTATTACGCTTGCATCAAAAAGCCTCCGTAAACCATTTCTGCCGTTAGATCGGATGAGCCCTTTTTCTTCATAAAATCGTAGAGTTGAGGCTGGTAACCCAGAAGTCTTTGAAACGTCACCTATGTCCATTATTTTCCCCTGTGCTATTACTGCTTGACTTCAAGTCGACTTGAAGTTGTATGTTATCTTCTACCATCACCTAGTACAAGATTTTAGTCGTGAAGCTTGTGGTAGGTAATTTATACTTTGAGAACTGAAGGGGATTGATATGAAAGTACGTTTTTGGCATCAGAAATGGGATAAAGGTGAAATCGCTTTTCACGAAAGTGAGGTAAACTCGCTGCTAATAGAACATTTTGGAAAACTAAACCTAGCGAAGAACAATCGAGTATTCGTCCCTTTGTGTGGCAAGACACGGGATTTTGAATGGTTGCTTTCCTGTGGCTATCGAGTTGTCGGCGCAGAATTAAGCGAACTCGCTATTAATGTGTTGTTTAAGGATCTTGGCGTAGAACCAAGCATCACCAGAATAGGTGCATTAATCCTCTACAGCGCAGAAGATATCGATATATTTGTCGGCGATATTTTTGACGTATCCGCAGAACTTCTTGGGCCTGTTGAGGCAGTATATGACCGAGCAGCGTTGGTTGCATTACCAGGAAATATGTGCGTTCAATATAGCTCACACCTGATTAATATCACCGCGGCTGCACCGCAGTTGCTGATCACTTATGAATACGATCAACAGCTAATGGATGGCCCTCCATTCTCAATAAACGAAGTAGAAGTAAAACACCATTATGCGGCTACTTATCAAGTGAAGTCTGTTGGAAGCAGGGATATCACCAGCAGATTAAAAGGAAAAATGTCATCAACTGAAACTGCTTGGTTTCTGCAAAAAAATAATCAAAAAGGGTGAGCTTTATATGTTAAGTAATATGGTGATGAATAAGGGTCTAGCGGTTCAAATTATTGAGAAAGTAGTAATGGAGCAACACTTAAAGTTTAGGCCTGAGTTAGATTTATCGGAATAAAGTGGCCAAGTTATCTTTTAAAAATAATGTAATACATTGATTTATAAGTTAGTTTAAGATGTAATTATAATTGTCTTAAAATAGACTCTATGAATACATCTGTATAATACACTGTGATGCATTCCTGTCAGGAAAATAATGAATTGAAAAGTATAAAAATTACGCCAAAACATATTGTTGTAGGCAAAAACAAATATCGACTTAGTCGAATTGAAAATGTATGGATAAAAGAGCTTGGTGTAAGCTGCCAACTTTTACGTTTGTTGGTATTAATGCTTCAGTTTTCATCTGTGGGTTGGCTGGCACAATATTGGGTTGGTAGAACGGGGTTCGGTTTTTACTTACCCGTCCTGTTGTCAGTTGTAGGATTATTTTATGCGTTGCTTACGTTTAGGAAATACGAATTGAAAGCGCTATTGAGTGCCGTTGATGAAACAGGAAAGCAACCAATAACAATTGCAACAGCGATAAAGAATCATGATTACAAGGCGCTACAAAATATTGAATACAGTTGCCAGCAAGTTGACCCTATAACAAGGCCTTAAAGTCGTTATTCCTAACTACCTAATTGTAATTAATAGTTAATTTGTT